>JAGXHH010000209.1 GCA_024636355.1 Desulfobacteraceae bacterium
GGCGAGCCCCAGCTGGTTGACGGCGGCGGCCGAATCGCCCCCGCCGATGACGGTCACGGCATCCAGATCGGCCAGAAAACGGGTGATTTCAGCTGTTCCTTTTGCATACGGCGCCATTTCGAACCGGCCCACCGGGCCGTTCCAGATGACCATTTTCGCCGATCCGAGTTTCTCCTTGAACATTTCAATGGTCTTCGGCCCGATATCGGCAATCCGCCCCTCGGGCGGAATCGCATCGACGGAAACTGTGCGGTGCTCCGCCCCCGGTTCAAAATCGCCCATATCGACCACGACATCGACCGGCAGCACCAGTTTCTCCCCCCCTTTGTCCAGTAGGCGGGATGCCGTTTCAAGATGATCGTTTTCAAGACGGGATTTTCCGACATCGTACCCCTTGACCTTCAGGAAGTTGTTCGCCATGGCCCCGCCGATCAAAAGCAGTTCCATCTGGTCGATAAGCCGCTCCATTACCCCTATTTTGTCGGAGACCTTCGCCCCGCCGAGGATTGCCATGAACGGGTGCTCGGGATCTCTGGTCACCCGGGCCAGGGTTTCGAGTTCGCGTTCCATCAGCAGGCCGGCGACTGCCGGGAGATAATGGGCGACGCCTTCAGTGGAGGCATGGGCCCGGTGGGCTGCGGCAAACGCATCGTTTACGAAAACGTCGCCGTAATAGGAAAGTCTTTTGGCAAACTCCGGATCATTTTTCTTTTCTTCCGGGTGAAACCGGGTATTTTCCAGCAGGAGGATTTCTTGCGGGAAAAGGTTTTCCACGGCATCTTCAACCTCCCACCCGATGCAGTCTTCGGCTTTTTTCACTTCTTTCCGGAGCAGTTTGGAAAGGCGCTCTGCCACCGGGTCGAGCCGCAACGCATTATCCACACTCCCTTTGGGCCGTCCCAGGTGGGAACAGAGGATGATTCTTGCCTTTTGATCGATCAGGTACTCGATCGTGGGCAGGCTTGCCCGGATTCGGGTATCGTCTGTGACCCGGCCGTTTTCGAGCGGCACATTGAAATCCATCCGTGCCAGGACCCGCTTGCCGGAAACATCGATATCTCTCATGGTTTTTTTCATTTTTTCACCCCTGTATAAAAGAAATCTCTATCTGTCCGTTGCCGGACAGCATCATTTACTTCGGATCCATCAATAAAAAATAAAAGTTGATTTGAGATTTAATTATCGGGTCTATCCATTATTCTGGAGGGAATCGGCATGTATATTTAAATACGTCGTTGCAGGGGCGGTTTTTTTTGTTCAACAGCTGGCGTAACTATTCAACGATCAGAAAGTGCATCGGAAAACGGGAGCTTCGTATTCCAAAAACGGCGACGCTGCACGGCGTTTTTACTGGAAGGAACTTTTCAGCTTTTCTCGTTGTCAGTGAAGCGATAGCGAAATGGTTGTCGTTGTCGTAATCGTAATCGAGAAGCGGCGATTACGACAACGACAACGACAACGACAACGAAAAGGAATCCCAACCCGAAATAGCGAGTTCCTTGGAAGATTTATAAATCGCAATATAAAAGGTATTGGCTGAACAGTTACGCTTAGGCAGGAATTACGGTTCAGACGTTTTTGTCAGGAGCTCCCGGACATGTCTGCCCGCCTTGTAGGAGCTGCGCACCAGGGGGGCGGATGCCACCCGGCCGAACCCGATTTCATAAGCGAGGGTTTCAATCCGTTTGAATTCGTCCGGAGTGTAGTATCGGGTGATCGGCAGATGGTCCGGCGTCGGGCGCAGGTACTGGCCAACCGTCAGGATAGCGCACCCGACGGCGTGCAGGTCGGAAAGGGCGTTCTCAATTTCTTCCATGGATTCGCCCAGTCCCACCATGATCCCCGATTTGGTAAGAGTTGCCGGGGAACAGGTTTTCGCGTATTGCAGCAGATCGAGCGACCGCCGGTAGTCGGCCCCGGGCCGGACCTGACCGTAAAGGCGGGCAACGGTTTCCATGTTGTGCCCGAGCACCTCGGGCCGGGCGTCGATGACGATTTCCAGCGATTTATGATCTCCGGCGAAATCCGGAACGAGAACTTCTATGGTGCAGGTTTCGGAGTGCTGACGAATCTGTCGAATGGTTTCGGCAAACTGACCGGCCCCGCCGTCCGCCAGATCATCCCGGGTAACCGAGGTGACCACCGCATGCGTAAGCCCCATGCAGGCGATTGCCTGCGCCACTTTGCCCGGTTCCGAGATGTCAGGTGGCAGCGGTTTTGCTGAGGAGACGGCGCAGAACCGGCAATTGCGGGTGCAGGCATTTCCCAGGATCATGAAGGTCGCCTCGCCCCTGGCCCAGCATTCGCCCATGTTGGGACACCGGGCCGACTCACAGACCGTGTGCAGCGACTTGGACCGGACCAGTTCCTTTATCTGCGCACAGGTTGTGCCGTGGGGGATTTTCACCCGCAGCCAGGGGGGCTTGGGGAGATCCGGGATGGTTGCGTGAGCGGTCATTTAAGATAATGTAAACCCGTGCTTATTCCGCCTTGCGGCGCTGTCCGGTAATATGGGGCAGAAGTGAAACGTCTTCAGCGGAAATCGCCCTGACATACTTTGACGGTTCATGCGGTTCATGGGGGCGATTGATCACTTTCCCCTCACTGTCGATCACCGTGTTGTCATCGAGAAGCAGCATGCCGGTCCGGTTCATCAGTTCCCACTTGTACTGGTGGGCATATTCCATTCGTTTTTTCCGTAGCTTGTAATGAAACCAGAGATACAGAAAACCGAACACCACGGCGCCCGTCAGCACGATGCCCATGAAGATCAGTATCGCGTAAAACGCCTTTTCCCCGGCATTTGCCATCAAGGCCAGAATATCGGTCATGTGAAACATGACCAGGGCGCAAAGCCCCAGTATTAATAAAAACAGCAGGAATTGAAATTGCCAGGACAGGTTCAGAAACATCTTTGTCCTCGGCATCGCCAGGGTTTCCGCTTCATTGCCGTCAAAGGATGTTTTCAGCGAATCGAGATACCCGGTATCCTTGAAATAATAGGTATTGAACGCGATGATGATGATGCCGAGCAGAAACGTGATGCCGATCGGAATGGTAAACGCGGCATAAAAGTATTCCCGCCACGGAAACGGACTCGGATACGGTTCCAGTATAGAGAAAAATGAAACGATAAAGATGAATATCTCAATGCACCCGATGATCAGCAGGTAACGCATGAAGAACGATTTGAGTTCCTCTTTCGAAAACAAATCGACCAGGCTTTTTCTTATTTCATCATTTGGCTTGTCTGCCATGAAACGCCTCCAAGAATCTTCCGGTGTCAACACCAGTATTTTGCATGTATTTCTTCAATGGGACCATTGAAAAGTCTTAAACATATCCCGACCGCATATATTTTGCAATAATTTCAATTTTCCGGAAGTCAATTTATTATAACCATTTGAATTGCCGATCAAATGGGTTGCATCCTGTAAAAAGATGCCCGGTTTTTTCTTCAATTGCTCCGTTTTCAGTATCATCTTATAATTGCAGGCAACGCGTTTTTGAGAGGAAAATGTCCGGTCGGAAGCGTGTGGTCAGGCATCCGAACCGGCGTTTTCAGAAAACTTCGGTCTTTCCGTCACATACACGGTAAACATCCTCACGATAATTTAAATCGTGTTCCATTTAAAATGGAAAAAAATTAAATCAAAGGCAAATTGTGAATAGTGAATTGCCAATTGCGAATTGATAATTACTGGACAGCAATTCACGGTGAACGTCGAAAGGCTCGGTAGGAGCGGGCCATGCCCGCGATGGCGGATGCATTTTCGCGGGCATGGCCCGCTCCTACCTGGTCACCCGTTAATCACAGACACATTCACCGGGAATCGCTGAATTACCGGAGCGAAGCGGATAACCAGATTCTTTTTTATGTTTGGGACTCTCCCGACGGGTGAGCCCCACGATATTCCAAAACTCCCGGAATGCAAACGGAACCGGCATCTGCAGCGGTCCTCCCATAGGTTCCGAAACGCCTCTGAAATACACCGTCCTGCCGTGTTGAATACAGTTTCGACATTATTTCGCGTAAAGCGATCCTTCGTATTTTTTCAGGATTAAAAGCGAAGTAATTGCCGGCGGCGAGGGACTATCCGCGCTGTCGGGACAATGGGAAAATCAAAGGAGGCGTTTATGAAAGCATTGGTCTATCGCGACAAGTATGACGTGCGTATCGAAGACAAACCCGTCCCTGAAGTCCAGCACCCGGAGGATATCATTCTCAAGGTGACCACCACGGCCCTGTGCGGATCGGACCTGCACCTGTATCACGGCACGATTCCCACCATGGAGGCCGGCCAGACACTGGGGCACGAATTCATGGGGATTGTCGAATCAATCGGTTCCGAGGTCCACGAAGTCAAACCCGGGGACCGGGTGGTGATTCCCTTCAACATCAGCTGTGGCAAATGCTGGTTCTGCCGGCACCAGAAATGGTCCCAGTGTGACCGGTCCAACCCGAATGCCGAAGTCGGCGCCGCATACGGCTATTCCCGGATGATGGGGGGATACGACGGAGGACAGGCGGAGTACGTCCGGGTCCCCTATGGAAATACCAATCCGTTGCTGCTTCCGGACAGTGTCAGCGACGAACAGGCGATCTTCCTGTCCGATATCCTCCCTACCGGGTTTTTCGGGGTCGAAATCACGGACATGAAGCCCGGTGATGACGTGGCCGTTTTCGGGGCCGGACCGGTCGGTTATTTTGCCGTAATGAGCGCTTTTCTGATGGGGGCGGCAAAGGTGTTCGTCGTTGACAGGGAACCGGATCGCCTGGCGCTTTGCGAAAATCTGGGGGCCGAGCCGATAAATTTCGATGATATCGATCCGGTGGAGTATATCAAGGATGCCACCCACGGAAAAGGGGCGATCTGTGTCGATGCGGTCGGCTACGAGGCGGTCGGACACCATCCGGCGGCGCCGAAAATGGAAAATCCGGCTTATGAAAAGCTGAACCCCATCCAGGTGATCGAATGGGTCAGCCAGGCCGCCCGGAAGTATTCAACCGTAGGGATTCCCGGGGTGTATATCGGAACCTTCGACAAGTTTCCGTTCGGTCAGCTGTTTTCACGGGAACTCAACATCCGGATGGGCCAGTGCCCGGTGAAGAACTATAACGAGCAGCTGCTTCGCCTCATCGAAGTCGGGCGCATCGATCCGACGAAACTGATCTCGCACAGCATGGATCTCGATGACGCTCCCAGGGCGTACGAAATGTTCGATAAGAAGGAGGAGGGGTTTATAAAGGTCATTTTCAAAATGTGAACAGTGAATTGTGAACAGTGATCAGTGAACCGATGTTGGGCTTTGCTGCGCTCAGCCCAACCTACGTGCTGCCCTACTTCACGACTCTTTAAATCCGTGCCGGAGGGCCAGTTTTTCGAACATGAGCATCATTCCGGCGGTCAGCGTATAAACCGACTCGATGTCGAGGTTCTCATCGGCGGTTTTGTCATAATAGATATGCAGGCTTGATTCGAGGCCGTCTTCCGGTTCCCAGTAGCAGATCATGATCGGGAGGAGCGGCAGGGGGTGCAGGACGACCGATACGTCCGAGTCGATATAGTTGTCGACTTTCCGGCCGTTGAATATGTCGAGCATGTCCCGGAACAGGTCCGTATAGGTATCGGCGAGCTGTTTGAGCGGGCGTTCGCACCTTTGCTGGTAATGGGAATATCGTTCCATGCCGCCGTTGAGCTCACGGAAGGTCACCCACTGGCCGGATACCGGTTTTCCCGCACCGTGCAGGATGTAGTTGAGCACCGGAACGACAAGCCACGGGTTGATGTGGATATCCGACGATAGATTGCCGTCCGCATCGACGGAAAAAATCTTCCCCAGCACTTTAATGGTCAGTTTTTTGCCATTGTGTCGGGCGCCCAGGCGTTCGGCGGCTTGTCCCAGGTCGATGCCCGGGATTTGCCGCTTCAGTTCTTCCACTGCCTCGGTCATGTATTCGTCAACCGTATTCGGCCTTTCGGTGCCGCTGTAGGTTGTAACGACTTCTGCCGAGAGGTGCGGACACCGATCAAGCGTTCTTTTGTTCTTGAATACGGCCACTGAAAAGGCCAGGCATGTTTTTTCCCCGCACTCGCGGCAATTGGAGCCGTTGAGCAGTTTATAGACATCCATTGGACTATTGATACTTGCCATTTCCGTTGGATTCCTTCCTGTTTTCTTTCGTATGGTATCAACCGGCTTTCCGGATTTCCTTTATGGCGGTGATCAGTTTCGGCATAGCTTCCCCTGCGTTCATGGGAATATAGGCATCCGAGACGGAAGCGAATGGATTTTCGTTGGGGTTGATCACGATGACCCGGGCACCGGCTTCCTTGGCGTCAAAGGGGAGGTAGGCTGCCGGGTAGACCACCCCGGATGTCCCGATCGCCAGCATCACGTCGCAGTTCCGGGCAGCGGCAAAGGCGCGCGGAATATCCTTGACGGTCTCCCCGAACATGACCACATCCGGGCGCATGAACGACCGGCACACGCTGCAGGCGGGCATCAGGCCGGCTATGCCGGAAATGGAAAAATCGGCCAGGGTCGTGATCTTTTCCCGGGTTTCCCGAATCAGCCGTTTGCGCTCATGCACCTGCAGGCCGCCGCAGGAAATGCAGCTCAGCCGGAAGCCGTTGCCGTGCACTTCTATGACATCGGTATTGCCGGCCTCATGGTGCAGGTTGTCAATATTCTGGGTGATCACCGTCTTTA
Organism: Desulfobacteraceae bacterium; assembly: GCA_024636355.1. GTDB lineage: Bacteria > Desulfobacterota > Desulfobacteria > Desulfobacterales > Desulfosalsimonadaceae > JAGXHH01. Next base: position 6,715 of record JAGXHH010000209.1, read on the forward strand.
AAAGCCCCATCCGTTCGAGTTCCCCGAGGGCCAGGTGCGCAGCATTCGGTTCGGCCGCTTCAAAGGCGTCGAGCAGTTCCAGCACAAACGGGATCAGCTTTTCCGGCCGGATCATCAAAGATTCCATCAGCCCCTCGGCCGTGCCGACTTCTGCCGGGTTGAGCTTTTCCCACACCCCGCCGGCATCCCTGAAAGTGGCAATACCGCTTTCCGCCGAGATTCCCGCCCCGCAGGAAGCGGCCACATTTGAAGCTTTGGCCAGTATCTCTGCGGCTTTCCGGATCTGTGTATCGATATCCGTCATGGGTATTCTCCTTCATGATTTCATGATTTTATGTCACATGTTGTTATCGGTTTCAATATGACATCAAATTAAAAATCAGGCAACCGCCGGAGCTTTCGAAACCTGTTTTGCTGGACAATGTTCGGATTGGCACTACTTTAAAATTGATGGATTCGTAAAAAGGCGTTTTTTTACATGAAGACCATGAAGACGGTTCTGGTTTTCGTGCACGTGAACGTACACGTGCTTGTGCACGTGCACGGCTTTTGTTTTTAAGTTCCTTTGTTCTTTTCTTCAAAAACCGCCCAGTGGGGCAAATAGCTTCCAAGTAACTGGTTTATCCAACGGGGTTAACACCCCCCTTGAAAAACCTCTTTCGAATTGCGAATATGCGTTTTATTCCCCCCTCGAGGGGGGATTGGCACTTTTTTGACGCTTCAACAC
>JAGXHH010000210.1 GCA_024636355.1 Desulfobacteraceae bacterium
ATCCCTGGTCCTGCAGGACGTAGGCCTTAAGCTTGTTGACCAGGCCGATGCCGCGGCCCTCCTGGCGGACATAGAGCAGAACGCCGCTGCCTTCATCGTCGAGCATCTTCATGGTATTGTGCAGCTGCTCCCCGCAGTCGCAGCGCAACGAACCGAAGATGTCGCCGGTCAGGCATTCGGAATGCACCCGAACCAGGGTCGGGGTATTCGGATCAATTTCGCCTTTGACCAGTGCGATATGCTGGAAATCGTCCACGTCGTTTTCATAGACGATGACCTTAAACAGGCCGGCCATGCCGGTCGGGATCGTGGTCTCGACCACTTTGCGGACAAACGATTCATGGCGCATCCGGTACTCGATCAAGTCAGCAACGGTGCAGATCCCGATGCCGTGTTCTTCGCTGAATTCTTCAAGCGCGGGCATCCTGGCCATGGTGCCGTCATCGTCCATGATTTCGCAAATGACCCCAGCCGGCTTTAACCCGGCCAGCCGGGCCAGATCGACCGATCCTTCGGTCTGGCCGGTGCGGACGATGACGCCGCCGCGCCGGGCCCGCAGGGGAAATACATGACCGGGCCGGACCAGGTCTTTGGCCCCGGCGCCATCGGCAATGGCGGTCAGGATGGTCGTGGCGCGATCGGCTGCTGAAATCCCGGTGGTCACACCGTGTTTGGCCTCAATCGATACAGTGAAGCCGGTTTCAAAAGGCGAGGTGTTGTGCCGGACCATCATCGGCAGTTCCAGCTGCTCGACCCGGTCCGGGGTAAGCGTCAGGCAGATCAGCCCGCGGCCGTATTTTGCCATGAAGTTAATTGCTTCCGGGGTGACGGCTTCCGCCGCCATGGTGAGGTCGCCTTCATTTTCCCGGTCCTCGTCATCGACGAGAACCACCATCTTGCCCGCGCGGATATCTTCGATGGCTTGTTCGATCGTTAAATGTCCCATAGTAGTCATGTCTCCAGAAATATGAAATGATCGGCCGCCTTCGGAGATGAGGGCTCATCCCGGACGATGCCGATGAATTTTGCAGAAAGTTTGTTTACAGAAAACCGGTTTTGGCAAGAAAATCCATATCAATGGAGCTCTCATCCACTTTGCCTCTGCCCGGAGGTGTCTCGCCCCGGACGAATTTTTCCACGTACTTTCCGATCATGTCGGTTTCAAGATTTACCGGGTCTCCCGGATTCCTGAAGCCGAGGGTCGTTATTTTGGCGGTATGCGGAATGACGGTCACCTCAAAGCCTTCCCTGTCGCAGGCGTTGATGGTGAGGCTGATGCCGTCGACCGCAATCGATCCCTTTTCGATCAAATAGCGGGTGATCGTCTCCGGTGCCGAAACGCCGATAACCAGTATGCGTCCAAGGTCTTTGATGGTATTGATCCGCCCGGTGCCGTCGATATGACCGGAAACCAGGTGACCGTCGAGGCGCCCGGAAAGCATCATGGCCCTTTCTAAATTGACCCGGCTGCCCGGGTTTGTATCGCCAAGTGTCGACCGTGTCAAGGTTTCAGGCGATACATCGACGGTAAACCGATTGCCCGAAATCTCTACGGCCGTCAGGCACGCCCCGTTGACGGCGATACTGTCGCCGATTTTTGTTCCGGTCAGCGCAATATCCGAACGGATTTCCAGTCGGCTTCCCGCCCCGCCCGGCCGGATGCCGGTGATGGTGCCCAGTGTTTCAATGATGCCGGTAAACATGATATTTCTTCAGCCCTTGAACTTCCGTTTTGTCATGATCTGCATGTATTGTATCGTTCAGGTTTAACCCTGACCTTGAACCTCGACCCTGGGTTTTAACCTTGACCTTGAACCTCGTCCTTTGGGCTTTTAACCCTGAACCTTGAACCCTGAACCTTGAACCTGTCTTTTCCCCACATCCCCTTCGATCAGGATGTCGTCGCCGAGGCGATGAATTTCCATATTGTCGATCCGGATGGCATCGGCCATTTTCTCCGGCCCCGGTCCGCTGCACATGGAAATGCCTTCGCCGCCTAAAATTTTCGGGGCAAAAAAGAAACAGATCCGATCGACAAGACCGGCATTGAGCATGGCGGCGGCTACCTGTCCCCCGCCTTCGACCAGCAGGCTGGTGATGTCCATGGCGCCGAGCCGGTCCATGAGCAGGGCCAGATCAATACGGCCGTCCCTTACGGGCGTTTCGATGATCCGCACACCTTGGGCAGACAGCCGTTGCCGGCGGTCGTCGTCTGCATAATTGCCGGTAATAATGAGAGTATCAGAAGCCGCCCCCCCCTGCAAGACTTTCGAATTTTCGGGGATCGTCAGCCGGGTGTCAAGGACGATGCGGATCGGGTCGATCCCCCGGGTATGCTCCAGACGGGTGGTCAGGCTCGGATCGTCGGCCTTGATCGTGTTGACCCCGACCATGACGCCGTCGACCTCATGGCGCAGTTCGTGGCCACGGGTTCGGGCAGCCGCGCCAGTGACCCATTTGGAGTCGCCGGTGCGCGTTGCGATCCGGCCGTCCAGGGTCGCTGCAGATTTTAAGATCACATACGGGCGGCCGGTCTGAGCGTGCTTGATAAAAAAGCGGTTGAGCTGCCGGGCATCGGCTTCGCAGATTCCGGTCGTCACATCGATCCCGTTTGCCAGAAGAAACGTATTGCCGCCGCCGGTTACCCGGGGATTCGGATCGGTCATGGCCACCACGACACGGGAAATGCCCGCGGCCAGGATGGCTTCGGTGCAGGGCGGGGTCCGCCCGTGGTGATGGCACGGCTCCAGTGTGACGTAAAGTGTGGCCCCCTGCGACAGGTTGCCAGCATCGGCGATGGCGTTAACTTCGGCGTGGGGGCCGCCCGCGAACTCATGCCACCCTTTTCCGACCACCTCGCCGTCCCGGACGATGACGGCCCCGACCATCGGGTTAGGCGAAGTAAATCCGCGTCCGTTTGCCGCCAGGCCAAGGGCCATCTGCATGTAATGAGTATCGGTGTCCTGCATCATTTCCGTTTTAACGAATCTGCAAATTTACAGAGCGGTTTTGTTTTCAAACAACAATGGTTCCGTGAAAGCGTTTCACGAAACCATTCCTACAGTAAGCATCCGATGCCGGCATTCAATGCCGGCAAGAGACGACCGCTATCGCTGGTCCAGCAGGGTTTTGAGTTCGGTGACGAAATCATTTACGTCCTTGAAATCCCGGTAGACCGAGGCAAACCGCACGTAGGCGACCTTGTCGAGATCGTGGAGCTTGGCCATGATCTTTTCGCCGATGATGCGGGAGGGGATTTCTTTTTCTTCGGATTCGCGAAGGTCGCGTTCGAGTTCCTCGATGAACGCTTCGATCTGGTTCATGCTGATTTCACGCTTTTCACAGGCCCGGCTGATTCCCGAGCGGACCTTGTCGCGGCTGAATACCTCACGGCGCCGGTCCTTTTTAATGATCATCAGCGGGATGTCCTCGATGTACTCGTAGGTGGTAAATCTCCTGCCGCAGGAAATGCATTCCCGTCGCCGCCGTATGGCATTGCCTTCCTTGCTCAGCCGGGAATCGATCACTTTGTTATCGTTTTCCGCACAAAATGGACATTTCATGGATTGGCGCCTTCGGGTTCCTGGTGAAAGAGCTGTCGGGGTAAAATGCCGGCTTCATCAAGAAGGGATTGGGCCAGTTCGTCGGCATACCCCTCTTCATAAAAGATTTCATGAATGCCGGCATTGATGAGCATTTTAGTGCAGATGGAACACGGCAGGTTCGTGCAGTAAAGCGTGCCGCCCTGAATGCTGACCCCATGGTAAGCGGCCTGGATGATGGCGTTTTGTTCGGCATGGATGCCGCGGCACAATTCATGACGCTGGCCGGAGGCGACGTTAAGTTTTTCTCGCAGACAGCCGACTTCCCGGCAATGCGCAATGCCGGCCGGCGCCCCGTTGTAGCCGGTCGCCAGGATGCGGCGGTTTTTGACAATGATCGCCCCCACGGCCCGCCGGAGGCAGGTGGAACGCTTGGCCACCAGCGTGGTGATATCCATAAAATAGGTATCCCACGAAGGGCGGGTATCCGGTGCCGGCATTGTTGCGTCTTCACATGTCTGGGTCATCTGACCGCCATTGGTCCAAATTTGCCGGTGTGCCCGGCGTTCGTATCAATCGTCTTCCATAAATAGCGGAAATCGTGCGCAGAGTTCCGTCACCTGCCGGCGAACAGCGGCTATGGCGTCCGCATCGTTCGGGTTTTTCAGAATTTTCACCATGAATCCGCCGATCTGCTCCATATCGCTTTGCGTCATGCCCCGCGTGGTGACCGCCGGGGTGCCGATCCGGATGCCGCTGGTGACAAACGGGCTTTCGGTATCAAAGGGAACCGTGTTTTTGTTGACCGTCATGCCGGCATCTTCCAGTGCTTTTTCGGCAAGCTTTCCGGTCAGCCCCAGGTTTCTCAAATCGGCCAGCATCATGTGGTTGTCTGTGCCGCCGGAGATGAGATCGATGCCGTTTTTCATAAGAAATGCCGCAAGCGTCTGCGCATTGCCGACGACCCGGTCCTGGTATTTCTTGAAGCTGTCTGATTTGGCCAGCTTGAAGGCGACGGCCTTGGCGGCGATCACGTGCATCAGGGGACCCCCCTGGATGCCCGGAAAGATTTGACTGTTGAGCTTTTTTGAAAAATCGGTTTTCGCCAGGATCAGGCCGCCCCGTGGGCCGCGCAGGGTCTTGTGGGTCGTTGACGTGACCACGTCGGCATGGGGCACCGGCGACGGGTGCTTGCCTGTGGCTACAAGGCCGGCAATGTGGGCCATATCGACCATGAGATACGCGTTGACGGATCGGGCGATCGTTGCGAATGCTTCAAAATCGATGAACCGGGGATAGGCGCTGGCACCGGCGATGATCAGTTTCGGCCGATGGGTCCGGGCCAGTTTTTCCACCTGTTCATAATCGATGGTGCCGGTTTCTTTGCCGACGCCGTAATGAATGAAATTGAAAAACCGGCCGGAAAAACTCGCGGCCGCGCCATGGGTCAGGTGCCCGCCGTGCGACAGGTCCATGCCGATGATCGTATCGCCGGGCTGGAGCAGGGCGAAGAGTACGGCCATGTTCGCCTGGGAACCGGAATGCGGCTGCACGTTGACATATTCGGCGCCGAACAGGTCTTTTGCCCGCTGGATCGCTTTTTTCTCCGCGATATCGACATATTCGCAACCGCCATAATAACGCTTGTCCGGGTAGCCTTCCGCGTACTTGTTGGTCATGATGCTGGCCTGGGCGGCCATAACCGAGGGGCTGACGATATTTTCCGAAGCGATCAGCTCCAGGGTCGTCAGTTGTCGGTTGTATTCCCGGGCGATGGCATCGGCGATTTCCGGGTCCACTTTTTCCACAAGTTTCAGATCGAGTACAAGATCCTCGGCTTTTCTATTCATAAACATCCATTTAGTTTTTTAATCGGGTTTCAGGCAAAATCTGTACGGCCATGCAGGAACTTACATTTCACAGAATTTGTCCAGTCGGTTCTGGTGGCGGCCGCACTCAAACGGCGTGTCGAGCCATGCCCGGACGATTTCTTTGGCCAGTTCCGTGCCGATGACCCGGCCGCCCATCACCAGAACGTTGGCGTCATTGTGCCGGCGGCACATAATGGCTGAAAACAGGTCGTTGCACAGAGCGGCACGGATCTCGGGGTAACGGTTGGCGACCATCGACATGCCGATGCCGGTACCGCAGATCAGTATCCCGCGATCGTACCGGCCATCAACGATCTGCCGGGCCAGCCGGTTTCCATAATCCGGATAGTCGACCGACGTCTCGCTGTCGGTGCCGACGTCTTCGATAGCGTGTCCAAGGGCTGTCAGGTATTCTTTTATAACTTCCTTCATCTGGTATCCGGCATGATCGCAGCCGATGAGAAGGGCTTTGGCGGTATTCATGATAAGCTCGTTTTCCAGGCGCCTGGGGCAGCGGAATCAGGCAGCCGACTTTTCCTTGATGTAATTGATGGCATCCTCGACAGTGCCCAGTCTTTCGGCGTCGTCATCGGGGACTTCGATGTCAAATTCTTCTTCCATGGTCATGATCAGTTCCACGATGGCAAGCGAATCGGCGCCCAGATCGTCTATCAGGGAGGCTTTGGGCACAACATCGCCGGGATCCACATCGAGCTTTTCCGCAATCAGTTTTTTGACCTTCTCTTCAATCGTCATCAGAACAACTCCTTAGCTTATATATACATTCCACCATTGAC
>JAGXHH010000027.1 GCA_024636355.1 Desulfobacteraceae bacterium
AGATGTGTATAAGAGACAGGGATATGAAACCGCAGCCGATGGACGGAAAAACGACGGGAGAAATTGTTGTCCGGTCTCCCTGGCTGACCCAGAATTATTACAAGACCCCGGCAAAAGGGGAAGAACTGTGGGAAGGCGGATTTCTGCATACCGGCGATGTGGGCTACATGGACGCATCCGGGTATGTCCGGATTACCGACCGGATCAAGGACGTGATCAAAACCGGAGGGGAATGGGTATCCTCCCTGGAACTCGAAAGCCTGATCAGCCAGCACCCTTCGGTATCCGAAGTGGCCGTTGTCGGGGTGCCGGATCCGAAGTGGGGCGAGCGGCCGCTGGCCATGATCGTTCCGGTAAAAGACAAGCCATTTGATGAAAACGAACTGCGGCAGTTCATGATGGGATTTGTAGACAAAGGGATCCTGTCCAAGTATGCCGTCCCGGACAAGTACATGGTTGCCGAAGCCATCCCCAAAACCAGCGTCGGCAAACTGGACAAGAAACAGATCCGACAGCAGTTGAAGGGATAAGAAAAAGCAGGTTTAAGGTTCAAGGTTCAGGGTTCAGGGTTCAAGGTTGTAGGGGCGGACCTGCGTGTCCGCCCTTGTTTTTGGTGGGTTTAAGGTTCAGGGTTCAAAGTTCAAGGTTCAGACCCGAGCCGCGGGTTCCAAACCCGCCAGGATCATTCCCCGGAACCAAGTCCATGCCCCAAAATGCGACACACCAACCCCATGCCACAAACCAGCTTTTACCGTGCACGTGAACGTACACGTGCTCGTGCACGGCATTTGATTTTGTTTTTCAGGAATTCGCAATTGGCAATTCACTATTCACAATTTGCATTTGATTTAATCTTATGAATTAATAGCGAATTGCGAATAGCTAACTTTGAATTGCGAATCAAAGAAAATGCCATTGGAGTTTTCCGGATAACCAAAAAAAATATAAGGATTTAGACCATGTCGGGATGTGAATCCCGACCTACGATTACGGAGCCAATGGTCATTGTAGGGGCGATTCACGAATCGCCCCCGCCGATCCGGGCGATCCGGGCGATCCGGGCGATTCGTGAATCGCCCCTACAACCCTTCTAAAACCGTTCTATCAGTTTATCGATTAAAAACGAACTTTCCCGGATGGCCTGTTCGCCGAACGGGCCGAACCAGTCGGCGATTTTTTTGAATTCTTCCATAAACTGCGCTTTGTCGCCGGATTCCACCATGGAAAGATTATTGGAGAGACTCTCGATGTAGGCTTTCAAGAGTTCACGCCGTTCTTCGGAGGCGAAGATGATTTCCGAATACAGGGCGGGGTCCTGGGCGAAAAGCCGCCCCACCATTCCAAGTTCCAGTCGGTAGATCGGGCTTGAAAATTCGAGGGTGCGCCGGATCGGGACCTTTCGACTGGCCAGGAACTGACCGAAGGCGAATGTGGCAAAATGCCGCAGGGCCTGGACAACGGCCATGATTTCATCGTGCTCGTCAGCCGTGGCCGATACAACAATTGCCCCCCAGGCCGCAAACTGGTCGAGCACCCACCCGCACGCCTCATCGTCTCGCCCGGTGGTTGCCACGATAATCTGCTTGTCGAGCGTCGAGGTGGTCGGCCCGAAAAGCGGGTGAAGGCCCAGCACGGGGCCGTTATGGGATTGGAGCATGGCTTCGAGCGGTTCTTTTTTGATGCTGGTCACATCGGTCATCACGGCGTGGGCGGGCAGGTGCGGGGCGAGGGTCCGTATCGTTTCCGCGGTTTTATCGCTCGGAACCGAAATTATCGCCAGGTCGACCCCCTCGCAGAAAACGGCCACCTCCGGCCAGTCGTTTCTCCCCATGAGGCGCACCCGGTATCCGGCGGCGGAAAAGCAGGAATCGAAATAACGACCCATTTCCCCATATCCCCCTACGATGAGCACCGTAGCCTCGGGTCTGATCCCCTTGACGGCCATTTTTCCCGTCTGTTCGATGCGGGACTGCCGCATGATAACGCGATAGAGCTCTTCAATAAAATCCGGATCAAGACCCACATCTAAGGCCTGCCGGCGCCTGCCGGAAATCAGGTCCTCTTCCCGGGCCGGATGATACACCGGAAGATGGTGTTTCTTTTTCAGGGCAACGATCTGATCAACCTGCTGCTGCCGCCGGGATAGCCGTTCGACTACCTCACGGTCCAGGTTGTCAATGGCATTGCGAAGGGCATCGAGTTGTTCCTGATAATCGATTTTCTTTTCGGTCATGAATTTTTTATCCTGGTACAGGGGGAAAAGTTCGAGGTTCAAAGTTTAAAGTTCAAGGATTAAAAAAAACTTTGTGCTCTTTGTGTCTTCGTGGTTCAAGTTCAAAAGATTTAAAAGATTTTTAACCACGAAGGCACGAAGGACACGAAGAAGGGCAAGGGCGAATTTTTTGTCCGGCGGGAAGACGCCGGATAAAAAGCTTTCGGCCTGCGGCAGCAAAAAAAAGATTTTGTGTTTCTTTGTGCTCTTTGTGTCTTCGTGGTTCAAAGGCTTTTAAAAGAGTTTAATAATCTGGTCGTCAATATAATGACCCAAATTAAGCCGGATATCCGGAAAATGTCAACCCAAACACCCCCAGCAATTCCCGGTGAACGTCGAAAGGTTCTGTAGGAGCGGGCCATGCCCGCGACGGATGCATTTTCGCGGGCATGGCCCGCTCCTACGTGGAGATCCGTTAATATTTCACGGACAGTCCGGACAGAAACATAGGTTCTTTTTTGCACATCGATTAAAATTGCGCTATTAGTTTATGGGGTTAAGGGATTCGAAAACAAGATTTGATTGCATCGGAAAGAAATAATCGTATGAAAAAGAAGATCGTATTTTCCATTATTGCGGGAGTGATCCTGTCGGTTGTCGGATTTTATTTTGCTATGCGGAACGTGCCATTCGAGCAATTGGTCGATTTTCTTAAATCGATAAATTACTGGTGGATGGTTCCCGCGTCGGCGATCGGATTGTTTACGTTCGTGCTGCGGGCGTTCCGGTGGCAGGTGATTTTGAGCACCTCACGGTCCCTGCCGTTTTTTGCCGCATTTCACCCGATGATGATCGGATTCATGATTAACACGGTCCTGCCCGGAAGGGTCGGCGAGCTCGCCCGGCCCGCTATTATCAAAAAGCAGGATGATGTGCCGTTTTCTTTGGGATTGACGACTGTTGCCGCCGAGCGGATTCTGGATCTGATAACCTTAATCGTGTTATTTGCCTGGGTGCTGGCAGCCGTCGATATCGATCCGATGTTGCAGATTGAGTTCCGGGGCTACCAACTTGATAAACAGACCCTGGATACCATTGCCGCCGGTATGGTCCGGCTATGCGTGGCGGTGGTGATCTTCATCATCGCCATCAGCATCCCGGCAGTCCAGCGGGTTGCCAAAGCCGGCATCATGAAGCTGCCGTCCCTGGTTTTTTTCGCCGGCGATGCGTTTAAGGAAAAAATGCGGGAGAAATGCTGCATTCCGCTTACCGGGGTGCTCGACAACATCGTTTCCGGGTTTTCATTGTCCAGGTATCCGGTCAAACTGTTGATTTGCCTTTTCTACTCGTTTGCCATCTGGCTGCTCCAGGCCTTTGCCCTCTATATCATGACGTTCGGAAGCCCGGGCATCGGCCTGAGCTTCACCCAGATGACCACGGTTTTTATTGTCATCTGTTTTTTTATTGCATTGCCATCCGTACCCGGATTCTGGGGGGTGTGGGAAGCCGGGGGCGTATTTGGGATGGCCCTGTTCGCAGTCCCGGCCCATCTCGCAGCGGGGTTTTCCCTGGCCACCCATGCCGTGCTGATGTTCCCGGTCCTGATTGCAGGGATCGTATCGGCGGTTATTACCGGGATCAATATCGTCCAGATCAGCTACGGGCAGGAGCCCCTGGAGCAGGAAATACAGAAGACTTGATGGGGTCGTAATTATGCGGTTTTGATTTGTTGGGCTTCGCCTTTCAGGTTTCGATCGAGGCGATATTCGGTAGGTTGGGTTGAGGAACGAAACCCAACGAATGTGGAAGGCTCAGCCCAACCTATTCATTGCCAATACTACAGCCCCATAAATTTGGCGGCAATTCCTTTCATGATCTCGTTGGTGCCGGCAAATATCGGCATGACGCGCACATCCCGGAACCCCCTGGCGATGGGGCAGGTTTCAGAAAAACCGTAGTCGCCGAACAGATCGAGGCTCTGGCGGGACAGGCGCTTGGCCAGATCCGTCATCCAGTATTTGGCCATGGAGGTCTCCACGATGACCTGTTCGCCGGCGGCATGCTCTGCAATGAGCTTATCGAGAAAGGTACGGCCGATTTTGACATCGGTGGTCATTTCCACCAGTGAAAACTGGGTGGCCTGGTACTTGGAAAGCGGTTTTCCGGTGGCATCCGTCGTGGTCTTGCAGAAGTTCACGGCGGTTTCCAGGATGAGCTCGGCGGCTGCCTGTGCGCCAATGGCGGTCATCAGGCGTTCCTGCTGCAGCTTCTGCATGAGCATGCCAAAGCCGTTTCCTTTTTCCCCCAGCATATTCTCTTTTGGAATCCGGCAGTTGGTGAAAAACAGTTCGGCGGTGTCCTGGCTGTGAAATCCCATCTTCTCCAGGTGCCGTCCCCGCGCAAACCCCGGGGCGTCGGCATCGACTAAATAGAGGGAAAGCGCCTGGTACGGGTTGGTTTCAGCCGCATCCCGGGCCGCCACGATGATCAGGTCCGAATTGATCCCGTTGGAAATGAACGTTTTCGATCCGTTGATGATGATCTCGCCATTTTTTTCCTCGGCCGTGGCGGTCATGCCGGCCAGATCGCTGCCGGCACCCGGTTCGGTCATGGCTACGGCCGTGATGACGTCCCCTGAAACACAACCGGGGAGGTATTTTTTCTTCTGCTCTTCGCTGCCGAAAGACTGCAAGTAAGGGACGACGACGTCGCTGTGGAGCATGGAGGCAAGGCCGGTGTGGTTGGTTCGGGTCATTTCCTCGGCGCAGATGACGGAATAAAGAAAATCGCCGCCCATGCCGCCATATTCTTTCGGAACCGACGTGCAGAGGAACCCCTCGCCCCCGACTTTCTGCCAGGCCCATTTCGGCGTAATATGATCTGTTTCCCATTGCTCGACATGGGGCGTGATTTCTTTTGCAAGGAAATCGCGCATCCGCATGCGGAAATTGTTGTGCGCTTCCGTATATTTCAAGATCTCCATTGTAAGACCCCTTTATTTAATTTTCCAATGACCAGCTCCTGTCTCTTATACACATCTGACGCTGCC
>JAGXHH010000211.1 GCA_024636355.1 Desulfobacteraceae bacterium
AAACTGTATCTCTACACTTTATCAGTGAGAATCTATCTCTTGTGCTTACTTACTTCTCCCGGCCCGCTTTTTTCAAGCGCCACTATTTAGTTTTCAAAGATCAAAGGCGTTAATCGTTTGCCTTGTTTTCGACTCGCTTTCTTGTACTCAGCGAATCCGCTCTTTTTATTTTTTTTTGCTTTGCCTGTCAACAGTTTTTTTTTTGCGTTCTGCTTTTTTTCTGCTGCTGGCAGCGCCATCCGTCTTAAACGGTCTGTTTCCTTCCGTCATGCGAATGAAGAGGGTTTTACACTTCGAGCCCCATGATGTCAACCGGAAAACATCAAAAGAGAAACTCTTTTTTCCCCCGTAAACTCTGCATCCTGCGAAAACCTGCCGTTTAAAATGCAATATCAGCGCATTATAATTCACCCACCACCTCGCCGATGCACTGGTATACCGCGCTTAGCTGGTCTTCAGTGATGCAGAACGGGGGCAGAATGTACACCACATTGCCCAAAGGCCGCAGCAGAAACCCCTTTTCCGGAAACCGACGCTTCAGATAGGGTGCGATGCTGCTCAAATAGCCGGTATCCTCACCGGTTTGCACGTTCATGGCGAGAATGGTTCCACATACCCGAAACCGCGTCAACCGGGTGTTCTTCTGTAATTTCCCGATACCCGTTTCATGCCACGCCGCTATTTTCCGGAAATTCTGCGGAACGGACTCCAGAAGGTCCATAGAGGCCAGTCCGGCGGCGCAGCCCAATGGATTGGCGGTATACGAATGGCCGTGGTAAAATGTTTTCATCGGATCGTCGTCATAAAATGCATCATATACCGCATCCGTGCAAACCGTTGCAGCCAGGGGAAGAAACCCGCCGGTGATCCCTTTGGACAGGCAGAGAATATCGGGTACGGTTCCTGCCCGGATGCAGGCGAAATACTCGCCGGTCCGCCCGAAACCGGTCATCACCTCATCGTAGATCACCAGGATGCGATGGGATTTCAATCGTGCATGAACGGCTGCCAGAAACTCCGGCCGACACATCCGCATTCCGCCAGCCCCCTGGATCAGGGGTTCGAGAATCATGGCGGCATACCGGTCCCCGTTTGCTTCCAGTAGACAGTCGAGCTGTAAAAGGGCTTCGGCTTCCTTTGTTTCTATCGCATCATCATCGATCCAGGTTTCCGGAAACGGAATGACATCGGTTTCGAAGAGCAGTTCATTAAATGCCTGGGTAAAAACAGACCGGTGGCCGACCGACATGGCGCCTAATGTGTCGCCGTGGTAGGCGCCTTCAAATGCCAGAAACCGGGTTCTATGATTTACTCCGAGGTTCTTCCAGTATTGGAATGCCATCTTCAGACCAACTTCCACAGCCGTCGACCCGTTGTCCGAATAAAAGACCCGACTGAGCCCCTCGGGCAGCAGCCCGATCAGACGCAGGGCGAGTTTTTCGGCCGGCGCATGGGTCAACCCTGCACAGATGACCTGTTCCAAAACCTGGGCCTGAGCGGCGATGGCCGCCGCAATTTCCGTCTGCCCGTGGCCGTGCAGCGTCACCCACCAACTAGAAATACAATCCATCAGCTGCCGGCCGCCTTCGAGTTCGAGCATGACACCTTTGCCGCTTTTAACCTGCAAGGGCTCCGGGGCGGTCTTCATCTGGGTAAACGGATACCAGAACGCGGATTCTTTTGTTTTTATATCCAAAACGCCTCCTGAAAGGGCATCTTATAAAAAAGGCATGGCATATTCATTTGCAGACAGCTCCGTGCACAGGACTGCCTTATCTCACGTGATGTTGTCTGGCAAACCCGATCCGAATGGCAAAGCGACCGGCCGGTCGCCCCTACAGGTTAAAACTCTTGCGGTAAGCTGCAGCAAGCGATTTTGGGTCAATCGTATTGAGCGGTTCAATTTCGGCCAGTACGGAAGACCGTCCGAAATGTTCGATGGCCCGCCGGTTGCTTTCATTTTTCGGGCCGTTGAGAATCACACCGAGAACATGCAGACCATGTTGCCGGAGTTGCGCCAGCGACAGCAGGGTATGGTTGATGGTACCCAGGGTGCTCCGGGCCACCAGCAGGACCGGCAATCCCAACTGACGCATCAGGTCGATCATAAAGTGTTCATCGTTGATCGGCACCATCAATCCCCCGGCGCCTTCGACGATCAGATGGGGTGTGTCCTTTGAATCCGGGAGGGAAAAATCGGAAAGCGCGATGCGAACGCCGTCAATTTCCGCTGCGGCATGGGGCGATACGGGGGCTTTCAGGCACCATCTTTCCGGACAGAAACGATTTCCGGGCAAACCGGTGACGCGTTGGATCCATCGGGAATCGGTACCTTCGTCACACCCGCTCTGCACCGGCTTCCAGTAGGCGGCTGCCAGACCCGCCATCAGAACCGCACAAACGAGCGTCTTGCCAACGTCCGTATCGGTACCGGTCACAAAAAACGCCTTGGGGAATCTATCCTGGTTCATTTTGGTTTCGCCAGCCCTTAAACGCCTCGATCAATTGTCCGATATGGATTGGAGTATGTTCGGCCGACAAACTGATCCGAATACGCGATGCGCCGTCGGGAACAGTAGGCGGCCTGATGGCCAGGGCGAGTATCCCCTGGTCTGCGAGCCACTTCGAAAGCGACAGGGTTTTTTGTGTGTCCCCTATGAGGACCGGGATAATCTGGGTCGCCGAAGCGCCGGTATCAAATCCCATGGCATTGAGCTCCTGCCGGACCCTGGCAGCACTGTCCATCAGCCGGCTGCGCGCCGTATTCATCTCCGGAATCAGGTCCAGCGCGGCATCAATGCCGCCGATAACCGCCGGCGGCAACGCCGTGGTGTAGATGAATCCCGGGCAGCAGTTAATCAGGTAATCGCGCAACCGGGCCGAGCAGGCGACATAGGCCCCGAACCCACCGCAGCCTTTGCTGAACGTCCCGATCGTCACATCGGCGAGGTGCCCGTTGGCCAGTCCCATCCCTTTCGGGCCCAGTACACCGGTTGCATGGGCATCATCGACGATAAAAATGGCTCCGAACCGATCCGCCAGAGCCGATATCGCCGCCAGATCGCTTATATCACCGTCCATGCTGAACACGGATTCCGTAACGATAATGATTCGGGAAAAACTTTGCCGAGCGGCTTCATCAAGTTGTTCTGCAAGGTGGGCCGGATCGTTGTGCCGGTAAATTTTTACCGTACCCCTCGAAAGCCGTGCCCCTTGGATGATGCTGTTGTGATTTAATCGATCGGAGAGAATCAGTGAATTTTTATCAGCCAGGGCGGGAATAACGGTAACGTTTGCCTGGAAACCGGAATTAAAAATAAGTGCCGCTTCCATTTCCTTCAAGCGGGCCAGCTTCCTTTCTGCGGCCTCGACGATATCGTAGTTCCCGCAGATCAACCGGGATGCGGTCGACCCGGCACCATAAGCGGAAAGATAGTCGACGGCCCGGCTGCGAAGCGTTTCATTCCTGGACAACCCCAGATAATCATTTGAACAGAAGTTGATCATCCGGCGGCCGTCTGCCCGGATCTCAACGGCACACAGGGGGAGAACCGGTTTCAAACGCCGGAACCGGTGTTCGGCCTTCCGGCGGGCCAACTCCTTATCTACAAACGCAAACTTATCAAAATAATCAGCCAATATTAAAACCAGAATCGAATCAATTAAAGAATGTTTTGATCTGCTCCACAACATAGGATTGTTGATCTTCGGTCAGTTCCGGAAATATCGGAATCGCCAGCGTATGATTTGCCGCATATTCGGACGCGGGAAAGTCGCCCGCTTTATGGCCCAGGTAGTCAAAGCAATCCTGCAGGTGCAGGGGCACAGGATAATAAATTTCATTTCCCACGCCCTTTTCCAGCAGAAAGGTGCGCAGCTCATCGCGTTTTTCGGGCAACTCTATGACAAACTGATTGTAGATATGCCGGTCCTGCTTTTCCGCGGGGCACTTCACCCGATCCCCCAAGGCGGCTGCGGCAAACATCTGCCGGTAGCGGCGGGCGTTTTCCTGCCGGGCGGCCATCCATTCATCCAGGTACTTCAGCTTGATCGACACAATTGCGGCCTGGATGGCGTCGAGCCGGAAATTGCCCCCGATAAATTTGTGGTAATACTTCGGGTGACCGCCGTGGACCCGAAGTATGGCAAGCATATCATAGAGTTCCCTGCTGTTTGTCGTAACAATGCCGCCGTCGCCGAAACCCCCGAGATTTTTCGATGGGAAAAAGGAAAAGCATCCGAAATCGCCCATGGCTCCGGCCCGTTTTCCACGGTATTCAGAGCCGATCGCCTGTGCCGCATCCTCGATGACCTGCCAGCCGTTTTCCCTTGCGATTTTCAGGATCGGCTCCATTTCCGCGCACTGGCCGTAAAGGTGCACCGGAATGACAGCCCGGACGGTTTTGCGTTCAGCAATCGGCATCCTGTCTAAAACCGCCGCTATATCACCGGGGGAAATATTATAGGTATCCGTTTCGATATCGGCAAACACCGGGATTGCACCGGTCCGGGCAATGGCCCCGGCCGTGGCAAAAAAAGTATACGGTGTCGTGATCACCCGGTCGCCGGGACCGATTCCCGCGGCCATAAGCGAAAGCAGCAAGGCGTCGGTGCCGGAGGAAACCCCCACAGCGTAATCGGTGTCACAATACCGGCTGATTTCGGTTTCAAGGGCATCCACCCGAGGACCCAGTATAAAATACTGTGAGTCGTAAATTTCCTCGGTAACCTTCAGGCATTCTTCCCGGATCGTCTCATATTGCAGCTTCAGATCGAGCAGAGGGACGTTCATGTTTGATTCCCGCAGTTAAAAGTTAAGAGGCCGTGGAAGTTCATTAAAAGCCGTTTTAACACAGAGGCACAGATGACTTATCTTTGATGTCTCTGTGGTTAATTCCACTCCAAGGAACTGGTTTATGAACAAGGTTTACACCCCCCTTAAAGACCTCTTTCGAATTGCGAATATGCGTTTTATTCCCCCCTCGAGGGGGGATTGGCACTTTTTTGACGCTTCAACACCGCTTCGGCAGGGGGTGCATCGTTGTGAAAAGTTCCTTTCTTCAAAAACACCGAATCCGGGGTACGACAGCCCGTATCAGGCGGATTGCTTCCGCTTGAATTGCCGTTTTTTGCCGTTGCCGTTTCCGTTGCCGTTTGCTGCCGCGCGCACCGGGGCGCATACGGTTTCGACTGCGTTGCAGCCCAAAAGAGCGTTTACTTCCCGGGTCAGGTCCACGCCGGGCTTGAACTTCGCATCATCTGGCAATGCGATAACCGTTTCGGTTTTTTCCGGAATCTTCACGTGCAGGTATGCCCGGCATGGCCCGGGATATTTTTTCAATATCTGTTGGAGTTCCCTGAACGTCGCATCGCTTACCCCGTCCGTATCCATATGGATGTGCAGGCTGGCCGCCCAGTTTTCCTCGGCTTCGTCGATTCGTACCATCTCGTCGGCCAGTATCTTAGCCGACTGTTCATTCTTCTGGACCTGGCCCTGCACAAAAATGGGGGAATCCACATGGAGAATATCCTGAACCCGGACGTACAGGTTGGGGAAAACCGTTATTTCGACGGCCCCATGGATATCTTCCAGATCAACGAATGCCATGGGGTCGCCCGTTCGCGTCATAATGGTCTTGATACTCCGGACCAGACCACCGATGCGCACCGCAGAGCCGTCCGTCACGTCGTCTTCCTTAATGGCAAGAGCGTCGGTATTGGCGTATTTTGCCATAATTTCCAGATATTCATCGAGCGGATGGCCGGTAATGTAAAACCCGATGGCTTCTTTTTCAAGGTCCAGCACCTGTTTTTCATCCCATGGCG
>JAGXHH010000028.1 GCA_024636355.1 Desulfobacteraceae bacterium
GGCAGCGTCAGATGTGTATAAGAGACAGCTCGCGTACTCATACATGGCGGACAGGTCGGTGGGGGCCTTACTACCCGTGGTCGCGCATTGCTCGCAGGTGTAATATTCATAAAAAACCGCCAGGGCGGGTTCGAGCACATCCTTTTCAGTTTTCAGGATATTGAGCACCAGTTCCAGCCGGTCCTTGCTCAATGTCCGAAAAAAATGGGCCTGATTGTGCAGCAGGCTGATAATGTCGCGTGTTTCCCCGACAATCACGGGGGGGTGTTCGGACAAGTCCTTCAGCATCCGGTTGAAGACAGCATGGCTGCCGCCTGAATCCGGTCCGGTGACGGCTTTTTTGTCCAGGTAATCGAAAAAGGCGTCGATTTTCTGCTCGAGCTGGTCGTAATTCTTTTCTCCAGATGCCATTTCTACAGGGTCTTGGGCCGCAGGTTCACCGAAAACCTCGGCAAGACGGTCTTCCGGAACGGCTTCCGGTTGGTTTTCAGCCACTTGCTGCTCGAGTCGTTTGAGCTGTTTTATGAGTGCGGCGGATTGCTGCGCGGCTTTTTCCTGTTCCTGCTCTACTGCGGACTGCAGTTTTGCTTCATGCCAGCTTTTGAATTGCTGCAAACCCAAAAAAACGATTCCAGCGCCGACGACGACGGCAATGACGATGCTGACGATTCTGCCCTGATTACTTATCATTGAAAATTAGTACCTCCTGGATAATAACTGGATAAAAAATGCCACAACGCATGGCTGAGGTGAAACGGTTCTATTTAAAATGCCGGTAAACCCATGAAAAGGGACAAGCAAATAGACGATGCTCGGATGACTTCTTATTTGTTCGGGAATGACTAGTGAATTTGAAGTAAAACACAATTATAATCAACAAAAAAAATGCGGTAAGCGCACCTTTGCCGCCTATTTAGGTGTGTCGCTTCCCTGACCCCGGTTGAAAACGACTGATCCGCAGGGTATTGCCGATGACCGTCAGGCTGCTGGCGAACATTGCCAGCACGGCGAGAAAAGGGTTTAAAAACCCGAGTACGGCCAGGGGAATGCCGATCAGGTTGTAAATGAACGCGAAGAACAGGTTCTGGCGGATCGTACTGCCCGTCAGGGCGGCCAGGTTCAGGACGTCGAGCAGCAGCAAGGGATTTTTTGCGGCGATTGTCAGGTCCGAGACATCCTGGAGCAGGTTTTCTCCGGCCCCCATGGCGATTCCCACGTCGGCGGCAGCGAGAACCGCCGCATCATTGATACCGTCGCCGAGCATGGCAACGGTTTTACCTTCTGCCTGCAACCGGTGCAGGATCTTAACCTTTTCTTCGGGGAGGGCATTTCCGACAAAATGGTCGATGCCCAGATTGCGGGCGACGGCACCGGTCGTCGTTTCCGAATCGCCGGAGACAAGCCATATTTCATACTCGTGGTCTGTCAAGCTTTTGATCAGTTCCGGGGTTTCCTCCCGCACCGAGTCGCCGAACACCAGCAGCCCTTTGAATTTTCCGTTTATGGCACAGAAAACGACCGTATCCCCCCGGGCTTCATACAACACCGCCAGATCGTCCCTTGCCGGTAAAACGGGGATGTTTTCATGCGCCATTAAGCCGCGGTTTCCGGCAGCGATGACAGTGCTGCCGGAATTTCCCCGGATTCCGAGTCCTTCGATCAATCGATACGATTCGGCACATACCGGCAGAATGCCGTTTTGTGATGCGCTGCGCACCACTTCCCGGGCTATGAAATGGTCCGAACGGGTCTCTAAGGCAGCGATTTTCTGCAGCAGTGCTGATTCGGAAATGCCGTCGGCAAAAATTTTCTTCAGGCGAAAATCGCCTGTGGTCAGGGTGCCGGTTTTGTCCAGCACGAAAGCATTCAGTTTTTCGATCGTTTCCATTGCCCCGGTGTCGCGGACCAGTATGCCGTTTAAACGGCCCACCCCGAGGGCGGCGACTTTGGCCAGTGGGGTGGCGATCCCCAAGGCGCACGGACAGGTGATTACCAGAACCGTAATCGCCCGCAGGAGGGCATCATCGGTTGAAAATCCGGAAGAGTGCATCCAAAGGGCCGTGCCGGCCGCCAGGAATACGACCGCCGGTACAATCCAGCGGGTAATCCGGTCTGCCAGGAGTTCCACATCGGTTTTTCGGGACAACGCATCCTGCATCAACCGGATGATCTGCTGCAGTGAACTCTCGGCAGCCGTGCCGGTCGCCTCCAGGATCAGATTCCCTTCGATCAGCCGGGAACCGGCCATCAACTTTTTACCCGGACCGGCGCTTACCGGGCGGGATTCGCCGGTGAGGGCGGAAAAGTCAAGGCTACCGTTTCCGGCAACGATTTTGCCGTCCAGGGGGACGGGTTCGCCGGTTCGCACACCGAAGCGGCTCCCTTTTTCTGCCGCTTCCGGCGTCACCCAGCGTTCGGCCGGGCTGTCTGCCTCTACCAGACGCACTTTCCGGTTGGCCAGACGGTAAAGGGCCGATATGCCGGACGAAACCTTTTCCCGGGCATGGAATTCGATGAATTTTCCGAGCAGCACCATCGTGATCAGCATGGCAGCGGTATCGAAATACAGATGCAGGCTGTTTTGAGTCATCTGGTAAATGCTGTAGCCGAAAGCAGACAGTGCCCCAATAGCGATCAGTGTGTCCATGGTCGGGCTGGCGTAGCGCAAACCGGTAAACGCCCGCCGGATAATCGGCCAGCCGCAATAGAACACCACCGGTGCGGCCATCAGCAGCAGGGGGACCGACAGGTACTGGATTCCGGTGGTTTCGAGCGTTTCGATGAACCCGTAGTAGAGAGCAAAAGAGATCATCATGATATTGGCGGTCAGGATGGTGGCGATCCCCAGGCGCAGCAGCATTTCATTTTGCAAACCGGCGTTTTCCGAAGACGAATTGAAATGGGCGGCGCGGTAGCCGAGTCCGTTGATGCGGCCGATCAGTCTATCCGGGCGGGTATCGAATGGAAAATAACGGACTTTGGCCACATCCGATAAAAAATGGACGCGGATGTCGAGGACGCCTTCTGCTTTGCCGATCACCTGTTCGATGAGCCAGGCACAGGCTGTGCACCACATCCCCTCGATTTTCAGGTCCAGTTCCAGTGCCAGGTTCGGCTCGGGAACTCCGGCGGTTTCCGACACTCGTTTTCCCGGCGGGCGATTTTCAAAATTCCGGCTGTCGAGCTCCTCCTGATCCCGGGGGATAATACCGGCGGTCAGACATTGACGATAAATATCGCTGTTTTTGAAATCCTCCGGCGGACCGTCGGCGAGATTGCCGAGAATTTCATAAACATTGCGGCAGCCCGGACAGCAGAAATGACAGCTCTTGCCGAAAATTCCGGTTCCGGGACGATTCGGCGGGCAGCTCAGACCGCAGAGGCTGCACTTCGGCCTCCGGTTTTGCGCATTGGGGTTTTCCGTTCTATCCGGCATAACTGTTTTTCTCGGATGTGCTTTACCGTTTCCGCGGAATGCCTGCAATCGGTTCGAGAGTGCGCAGGGGTTGCGCCGGCGTACCGACGACAACCGTCCAGTCTTCGACATTGCCGATGACAACAGCACCCGCTCCGACCACCGCCCCTTTTCCGATAACGACCCCTGGAAAAATGGTGGCGCCGGCGCCGATCCAGGCATCTTCCTCCACTACGATCGGCTCGAGCATATGGATACTGTTTGTCAAGTCGGGATGATCCCTCAGGACCGAAAAATTCGGGTAACTGGTGGTCAGGAAAGTCACCCGGGGACCGACGGCCACCCGATCCTTGAGGATCAGGACGGGCTTTCGGATACTGCTAAGGACAAGGCACCCGTAACCAAGGTAGACATCGCGTCCGATCAGCAGGCCGGACCGGCTCAGGAGAATTTTTTGAACATGGGGATATGGGCAGCCCGCGGCTTTGTAGCGGAGCACATGGGCTGCAAATAAACAGCTGAACAGGTAATAAAACGCATACGCAGGTCCTTCGCCGAACAGGGTTCGGAAAATGGACGTTACACGTGCCACTTTCATGGTTCGTCTCCAGATCGTATTTCTGCCCGCTGCAGCCTGTCGTAAAATATTTCGGCATGCGCCGCAAAACCGCTTTCAGCATAGACGGGCGGGCATAAAATACTTTTTTTGTTGGGCTGAAGATATAAATATAGCCGCAGCAGTGAATTGCGCCACAAGAGTCGTTATGGGAATTTACAGGACAGGTGATGGCCGTCGATGATGAAGGAAATGTGGATATCGACTGGAGCGTTCGGAAAAGTTTTAGAGCGTTTATGGAAGGGATTGCATTGAGGGGCGGCCATTCAGGCCTCCCCTCAATGCGGTTGTTTACAGCTGCACCCGGCATTCGTTTTTCTGTTCGTTCGCCTCGGCGATCCGGTAGGGGGAAACCACCGATCCGAAGCATTCTTTCAGGTGGAGCAATCCCCGGTGCCAGTCGTCGAGGATGACGAAGAAACGCCCGGGAATGTGTTTCTCCTTGCTATACGCTGCTTTCTGCATTTCGATGCGGGCGAGAATATTGTCCACATAAAGGGAAAACTGTTTCAGGTAGAGGCTTTCCGGATAATCTTTATTTATGACTTCCTTGAAAAGAGACTTTAATGCCTTGTACGTCGGAATCAGGCCGATCGGCGTCTCGATGAAATCGGCTTTTTTCCGATTCACCTGGGCCAGCCAGGAGAGCCAGACCGGCACATCCCGTTTTTCACCGAGAAGCGTGTCCGTGTCGCCCCCCCGGGCCGAATCGACCAGGAAATAATTGAGCCCGGCCATTACCGGCTGGAACTCCGGGGAGATTTTCGGGCTGTTGAAAAACCGGAACTGGGCGTCCATGTAGTCACCCAGGATGCCGGGTATAAACGGGGAATTCGACCAGGGGGAGCGCTTGACGCCCGTGGCGCCGACTTCGGCGGCCGTTGCCGCCGATACGATGCAGGCGCCGATGGCCACACCGTGATCCGCGTTTTTGGCCGCCCAGACCGGCGGCATTGTGTCGCTGTCCCGGCCGCTGTAGGTGATCACACCGATCGGTACGCCGTTTGGATTTTTCGCCTCCTCGCTGTAATTGGGCAGCGCGTGCAACGGGAACATGGAGCGCGAGTTCGGGTGGGACAGCGGTATGGGCTTTCCGTTTTTATCCGTCATCCCTTTGTGCCATTCCCCCTGGTAATTGTAACCCCGCTGGGGATCTTCGTCGTTGCCCGTCCACTGGGGGACGCCATTTTCATCGATGAGCACGTTGGACCAGATCACTTCGGTGCCCGGTCTCCGCAGGCATTGCATCATGACCGGATCACCTTTTTCGTTGACGTCCTTCATGATGCCGAAGATGCCGCACTCCGGGTTCACCGCCCGGACGCTGCCGTCTTCGGCGATCCACATCTGGGCAAGGTCGTCGCCGATCAGGTGATCGCCGGTCATGGCGGTCGTTGTTTTGCCGCATCCGCTGGGAGCGGCCCCGGTAAACCAGGTGGTCACCCCGTCCGGATCGGTCATCCCGGTGATGAACATGTGCTCGGAAAGTTCATGGCTCCGATTTTCGTAGACCGCCTTGTCGACCGCAAACCGGTGGTTCCCCTTTTTCATCAGCAGCGAGTTGCCCGCATACGTGCAGTTCATGGAAAAGGTCGTCCGGTGGCTGCGATCCATGTAAACCCGGGCGTCCGGCAGGTCCTCGGGACGGTTTTTCCCCTGGCTGTGCAGGTTGGTGAAGTAGTGCCCGCATCGCTTCACCTCTTCGTTAAAACGTGAAAAGGCGTTGCAGTAGAGGAGTTCGGCGCCATGGGCCACGTAGGCCGAGCTCGACATCTCGATGGCCGGGTTCGACACGGGTGCCCCCGTGGGCCCCCGCAGGAAAAAGCCGACGATTAAGGTCATTCCCTTCATGATCCCGGTCATTTTTCTCAGGATATCCTCCAGTGCCTCTTCCCGGGGCAGTCCGAGGGCAAGGGAACTGATCTGTTCGTCCGGGTTGACGATGTAGTACGTACGGTCGACGATCCGCCCCTGTTCTTCCTCAAGGTCGAAATGTATAGTGTGGCCGGGCATCGGAAGGGGTTTTTCTTCGCCGTTTCGTATCGCCAGATCCCGGATGAACTGCCGGTCCTCGTCGGTACCGGAATTGATGAAGATCTCATCGGGCGTGCAGATGGAAATGGCGTTGGCGATTCGGACCCGGACGTCTTCGATGGTGATCCGTTCGATCCGGTTGAAATGGGGCGAGGACAATTGCTTGCGAAACAGGTCGAGGGCGGCGTGGTCATCGGTAATGCCGCCGAGTTCTTTTAAAATATCGACCCCCTTATTCGGTTCAAACATAACGGCACCTCTTCTGGATGCAGGGTGAAATCGTTAGCCCGATGGACAATGTCATCCGGTTCTCTCCGTAAATTCATCAATTGTGTTACACCCCCCTCAAAGACCTCTTTCGAATTGCGAATATGCGTTTATTCCCCCCTCGAGGGGGGAGTGGTGCTTTTTGACGCTTCAACACCGCTTCGGCAGGGGGGTGTGCATAGTTGAGAAAAAGTTCCTTGCTTCAAAAACGCCGAAACCGGGGTACATCAGCTTCCAAGGAAGTTACAAATCGCTATCGCTATCGGTATCGAAATCGAGAAGAAACGACGCAGGTTCCTTATAAAACGTTGCCTCCGCTTTTCGATCTGTCAAATCACCCGATAGTAATGTCGTGCATATCAGCTACTTCCCGCGCGGCTTGAACTGGGCCGATTCCGTCGATCCCGCCATGGCGCCGGTCGATCCCTTGCCGCCGGTGATCGTGTTCATCACCCGGTCGAAATAGCCGGTGCCGACGAATGCCTGGTGGGTGATCGCCCGGTACCCCTCTTCCTCGCCGTCCTTGAACTCCTGCTGCTGGAACCGGGAATAGGCGAGCATCCCTTCGTTTCGGTAGCTTTTGGCCAGGTCGAACATGCCGAGGTTTAAGGAATGGAATCCGGCCAGTGTGACGAACTGGAACTTGTATCCCATGGCCGCAAGTTCCCGCTGGAAAGTGGCGATGGTCGCATCGTCCATGTGCGCCTGCCAGTTAAAAGACGGTGAACAGTTGTAGGAGAGGAGCTTGTCCGGAAATTCCCTCCGGATGCCTTCGGCAAATTTCTTGGCCTGTTTCAGATCGGGCTCGGAGGTTTCGCACCAGATCATGTCCGCATAGGGGGCGTAGGAAATCCCCCGGGCGATGGCGGCCTCGACGCCCGGGTCGATGTAGTAGTACCCCTCTTCGGTGCGCTTCGAGCTGGTGATGAAGTAGCGGTCCCGCTCATCGATGTCGCTGGTGATCAGGTTGGCGGCATCCGCATCGGTACGGGCGATCAGGACGGTCGGCACATCGCAGAGGTCGGCCGCAAGGCGTGCGGAAACCAGTTTGGTGATAAATTCCCGGGTCGGGACCAGGACCTTTCCCCCCAGGTGCCCGCATTTTTTCGCCGATGCGAGCTGGTCCTCAAAATGGACGCCGGCGGCCCCGGCTTCGATCATCGCCTTCATCAGTTCAAAGGAATTTAACGGCCCACCGAACCCGGCTTCCGCGTCGGCCACGATCGGGGCGAACCAATAGGGGCCTTCCTCCCGGCAGTCGAGCACCTGGATCTGGTCGGCGCGTTTGAGTGCATTATTGATCCGCCGCACCACGGCCGGGACGCTGTTTGATGGATAAAGGCTCTGGTCCGGGTACATCTCGCCGGCAAGGTTGGCGTCGGCCGCCACCTGCCAGCCGCTGAGGTAGA
>JAGXHH010000212.1 GCA_024636355.1 Desulfobacteraceae bacterium
TATTCCGGAAGTATTTCCCTGATTATGACCCTCCCCCTCATCTCCGTCATCATCCCCGTCTACAACCGGGACTGGGCCGTCGGCCGGGCGATCGATTCGGTTCTGGCCCAGGATTACCCGAATGTTGAACTCATTGTGGTCGATGACGGATCGACCGACGGCACCGCGGACGTTCTGACATCCTATGGGAGCGGCGTCCGGTGCATCCGGCAGCAAAACGCCGGGGTCAGTGCCGCGCGAAACCGTGGCATCGATGCGGCCCGGGGAGAGTTCATCGCGTTTCTCGATTCCGACGATTACTGGTTGCCGGGCAAACTCTCCGAACAGACGGCGTATCTGCGTGATCATCCCGATTGCCGGATCTGCCAGACCGAAGAGCTCTGGATTCGAAACGGGCGCCGGGTCAATCCCGGCACGCGCCATAAGAAAAGGGCCGGTCACATCTTCATCCCATCCCTTGACCTCTGCCTGATCAGCCCCTCGGCGGTCATGCTCCGGCGCGAGCTGCTCGATGCCGTCGGCAGATTCGATGAAACGTTACCCGCCTGCGAAGACTACGACCTGTGGCTGCGGATCACGTCCGAATACCCGGTGGGGCTTATCGAAACGCCGCTGATCGTAAAAACCGGCGGGCATGCCGATCAGCTCTCGCGCGCCCCGGGGCTGGATCGCTACCGGATCACGGCCATTGCCAACCTTCTGGCCGCCGGCCGGCTTGCCCCGGAACAGTTTAAGGCCGCCCGGAAGGTCCTGTCGGAAAAGTGCCGCATCTACGCCCAGGGATGCGAAAAACGGGGACGGCACGAAGAAGCCGCTCATTATCGCAGCCTGACGGGAATTCAATGCGGCACCGATTGAGGGAGGAATTCGGGGGGGGATTTTGTACATGAAGATCATGAAGGGCATGAAGGTTTGAAACCGGGCGGGTTTAGAACCCGAACAGGGGCGATTCGTGAATCGCCCCTACGAGTGGCCATGTACATATGGCGTTGCCGAAAACGGTAGGGGCGATTCACGAATCGCCCTCCCGGAACGAGGCAGAATGTCCAAACTCCAGGGGCGGGCGTGAAACCCGCCCCTACTCCCAGGTTCTAACCTTGAACTTTGAACCCTGAACCTTCTTCTTCAAACCATCCGGGTGATTTCCTTGTATCTTTCTTCGATCCGCTTTTCGGAGATTGGAATGGCGGTTTTGAGCTCCTGGGCGAAGAGCGACACCTTGAGCTCCTCGATCATCCAGAAAAATTCCTCGACCGCCGAGCGCTTGTCCGCCGAGGCATTCGCATCTAAAGAAGCGATCACCGCATCGAGTTTTTTGACGAACGGCGCAAGTCGATCCGCTTTGACACGGTCTTTGTCGAGTCCGTTGATCCCCCGCTCCGCCCGGCGGCAAAGGCAGGTCAGGTAGCGAACGAGGTGTCCCATCCGATCCGATCCGTACAGGGCGACAAAATTTTCCGGTACCAGCCGGACCAGCTGACTGCGCAATTCTTCGAAAAACGCCCCGGTAACCCCGGCCTTGCCATGGGCCTTTTCCAGCTGAGCGATCCGGCCGTTTACATCGTGATACGCGCTTAACACCGGCAAAACCTGCTCCAGGACCGACCGGCCTTCCGGGAGCATCCGGTTGACCATGTTTTGGGCGTGTTCGTGGAACCCGGCCTCGGTTCGTATGTTCCGGGCAAAGAGGTTGGACAGGACCCGATCGATAAGGGCGGATTCCACAGCAGCGGTGCCCCTGAAACAAAAGGCGGCCGCCTGCTTGTCTTTCGGCAGGCACACGGCCCGTTTCAGGTGTTTGAGCTCTTTTGAAAAAAAGAGTGCAAACAGGCGGACAACGCCCTTCCGATGCCCGGATTCGGCTTTTTCCCGATCCGTGTAGAGCCGAAGATTGACCATTCCGTCAACCGATTCCAGCCCGGGATAGGCCGGCCAGATTTCACTGTTTTTGCCGGAGATCGACACCATTTCCGGCAAATCGCCGAAATCCCAGCGGGTAAGGCCGGTCCGTTCCCATTTCTTTTTTTCCCGACTTAAACCCTTCGGGTCGATGAGCTCTTCGGTCGGACCGTTCAACACATCGGTGTCCCTGCCGCTGACCACTACCCTGCCTTCCGGATCGACCAGCGAAAAGCGCAGTTTCAGGTACTCCGGCAGCCCTTCTTCAGACCAGGCGGAGACCGGGATGTCCACCCCGAAGCGCTCGTAGATGAACCGGGTCAGGGTGGCGACAAGAGACCCTTTATACTTGGGCATCTCCTTTACGATCACCGCCGCCGTGTCGCTGACCGGCACCAGCTGTTTGCGATAGTTTTTCGGCAGGTTTCTGAGCATCCCCGTAATTTTTTCAGCCAGCAGTCCCGGCACCACCCAGTCGGTCGATTCCCGGGGGACCGCCCCGGCCGCCGATGCCGGCAGCGTTACGGTCACCCCGTCATCGGCCGATCCCGGGTTGAACCGATAGGTGCAGGCAAATTCCCCATCCCCCAGGGACATCCGATCCGGGTAGAGCGCCAGTTCGTCATCGTCGGGATCTGCCGCCATCAGGTCGGCGGGTGTCATCTTTAAAAAATCGTCCGATCCCGCTTCCCGGATCCGCCGCCGGAGCGAACGCATGTCGTATATGCCCGGCAGCTTTTTTTCGTAAAAAAGCTGCATGTCGACCTCACTGACCAGAAAACCCCGCCTTCGGACCCGGTTTTCCATGTCCTGGATTTCCTCGACCATCTCCCGGTTGTGGATCATAAACGGCAACTGGGTTCTGACCTCCCCTTCGATCAGGGCATCACGGATGAAGATTTCCGACGCCTTGTCCGGGTCGATGCGGCCGAACTGGACCGGCCGGCGGGAAACAATAATTAATCCGTACAAACTGACCTGCTCGTCTGCGATAACCGTCTCTCGGCTCTTCTGCCACCGGGGGTTGGTATAGGTATACCGGCACTGGTTGCCGGCAAGCGGTTCGAGCCAGTCCGGATCGATATTGGCCACCATCCGGGCAAACCGGCGCGACGTCTCCACGATTTCAGCGGCTACAACCCACCGCCCCGCCTTGTTAAACAAGCAGGACCCCGGAAAGACCATGACCTCCCGATGTTTTGCCGCCCGGTAGATGTTTTTTTCCTTCCGCTCGGCGATATTGGCCAGAAACCCGCTCAACACGGACTTATGAATGGCGGCATACAGGGAAGAAAACCCTGCTTTGCCGTCGGACGGGCCGGGTGCGACCATGGCGGCGCCTTTGACCGGCAGCCCCGATTCTTCGAGTTGGGACACGATCTGGTCATGGACGTCGATCCACTCGCGCATCCGTTTAAACGACAACAGATGGGTATTGACATACTGCTTCAACTGCTTTGCCTGGACCGGCTTGTCTCCCCCCGCGTCCCCGAACAGGGTGCGCCAGATGTTGTACAGGGTGATGAAGTCCGAAGCCGGATCTTTGAACACGGCATGTGCCTGATCGGCCTGGGCCTCCTTGCCTTCGGGCCTTTCCCGGGGGTCGGAAACGGTCAGGGCGGCGGCAATGACGGCAACGGCCGGCAGCACGTCATTGTCCCGCGCTTCGATAAGCATCCGCGACAGCCGGGGATCGAGCGGCAGCTTGGCCATGAGGGCCCCTTTTTTCGTCAGGCGGACCGGTCCGTTCGGTTGCTTCTTCTTCCCGGGCGCCACCTCGATGGCGTCGAGTTCGGCAAGGATAGTGAACCCTTCCTTGATCTGCCGGGCAGGCGGCGGGTCGACAAAGTCAAACCGTTCGACATCGCCTAAATCCAAGGCGATCATCCGGAGGATAACTTCGGCCAGGTTGGCCCGCAGGATCTCCGGCGGCGTGTACATCGGCCGGTTTTCATAATCTTCTTCGGAATAAAGCCGGATGCAGATGCCGTTTTGAACCCGGCCGCAACGGCCCATCCGCTGATCGGCACTGCTTTTCGAAATAGGGGATACCGGAAGCGCGGTCGTCCGGGTAACGGGAATATAGTTTGATATCCGGGCCAGACCGGTATCGATTACGTATTTGATTCCCGGGATGGTGATCGAGGTTTCGGCCACATTGGTGGCCACGATAATCTTCCGGCCGACCGCGGGTTTAAATACCTTCGACTGGTCGGCGGCCGACAGCCGGGCGTACAGGGGCAATATGGTCGCCGCCTTGTACCGACGCCCATCCAGTGTCTCACAGGTTTCCCGGATATCCGCCTCGGTCGGCATGAAAATCAGGATATCGCCGAATGGCGATTCCAGGATGATCCGATCGACAGACAACACAGTGGCCTCGACATAGGAATACTCATCGTCTTTTTCGCCAAACGCTTCCGGCGGCATGTACCGGATATCGACCGGAAACATCCGGCCGGAAACTTCGACGACAGGGGCATCATGAAAGGCTTTGGAGAACTTTTCGGTATCGATGGTCGCCGACGTGATGATCAGCTTCAGATCCCGGCGCCGGGCGATCAGCTGTTTCAACAACCCCAGGAGAAAATCGATGTTCAGGCTTCGTTCATGGGCCTCATCGACGATAATCGTATCGTACTCGTTCAAGTACTTGTCGCCCTGGGTTTCGGCCAGCAGGATTCCGTCGGTCATCATCTTGATCACGGTCTCATCGCTCACCCGGTCCTGGAACCGAATCTTGTAGCCGATGCTCTTGCCGGGCAGCTCACCGAGTTCTTCTGCAATCCGGGACGCGACGGTAATGGCTGCGATCCGGCGGGGCTGGGTGCAGGCGATCCGCCCCTCAATTCCCCTTCCGGCTTCCAGGCAGTATTTGGGAAGCTGGGTGGTTTTCCCGGAACCGGTTTCGCCGGATACGATAACGACCTGGTGACGGGAAATCAGGTCAACGATTTCTTCGCGTTTCTGCGAGATCGGCAGGTCCGGGTTACTGGAAACCGCGGGCAGCCGCGCAATGCGCTTCTGCTTGGTCGCAGCAGAACGGGTCAAACGGCGCTCCAGGGCGGCCAGTCGCTCCTGGACCGACTTGTCTTCCCGGCGGCCGCCCATGATTTTCCGAATCCGCCGGAGCTCCATCCTGCCGATATGGCGGTCGGCATGCAGGGCACGGTCGAGCAAGGATTCTACCGCGTGAAGGCGGCTTTCAACATGGGTATCTGAATTCATGCAATCGGTTGCGTTCTTCCGGTTATCAACGTTCTTAAGTTTTCTCAAATTTTGCGATGATACCATAAGAGCGCTTAAAATTTAATCAATATGTGCTCGTTTTCTGATAGTAAATGCATGAAAAGTTCGCTGCCGCCGCCGGCAAGTAAAAATCACTTCAATCGGATCAAGCGCTGTGCTATACAAGATAAGTTATCCAAAAAACAGGTTTCCTATGGCCTGGCACGTAAAAAAAACGGCCGATCCGCTATTTTTGCCGTTCCAGAAAGGTCGAATTTGAAAAACGCCTCTGTACCGATGCATTTGCTGCTTGCATTTACCCTGATCACTATATCCGGATTCTTCCACCCGATCGCCCATGCTGCGGCATCCTCGGAATTCGCAATCTGCCGCTATTTATCCGGGGAAATCGAACCGGTCAGTTCCGGCAAAGAGTTCTTACAACAATTCGCCGAAAATCAGGCGACCCGTCCCCTTCGCCTTTTCGCGGAAGCAATTCCCGGCGGGGCTGTTGCCGATAAAATTTCCGGTCGGACAGCTCCGGCCTGGCCGGCCGCTGCCGGCCTGCTGCTGCTGGTCTTTCTGATCACCCTCGCACTGTACCTCCGGCTGCGTCGAAAAAATCAGGCGCTTGCGGAAGAAATCGCCCAGAGCAGGTCCGTCGCGCTCCGTGCCCGCAAAAAGGAGCGGGAGACGGCTGAGATTTACAACGATTTAAACGATTACCTGTTCTTCCACGACCTGGACGGCAATTTCAAGGAAGCCAACGCCTCTGCCTTGCGGGAATCGGGATATTCCATCGAGCAATGGCGAAAAACAAACCTCAGGCAAATCGTTCCGGAATCCTACAAGGCCGCTTGTGATGCCTATCTTGCCCGGATTCTGGAAAACGGAACCGACCGTGGATATATGCGCGTGGTCACTCCGGACCGGGAAATTTTGGTACTCGAATACAACAATTCCCTTGTTTACGACTCCGGCGGCCATCCGGTCGGCGTGCGGGGCATCGCCCGCAACATCACCAAGCAGCTCCATACCCGCAAAGCCCTGCAGGAAAGCGAAAAGAAATACCGCACCATTCTCGATTCCATAGAAGACGGGTATTATGAGGTCGATCTGGTAGGAAACATGACCTTTTTTAACAATGCCTTCATGCGGATGCTCGGGTTTTCCGCCGAGGAAATCAAGGGAAAAAACTACCGGTCGATGGTTTGCGGATCGGATAAGAACGCCGTCTATCAAACGTTTAACTACGTGTTCCGGACCGGCAAACCGGTCAAGACATTTGACTGGAAACTGATCCGAAACGACGGGGATTTCTGCTATGTAGAAACGTCCGTATCCTTAAATCTTGATAAATCCGGCGTACCGATCGGTTTTCGGGGCATTCTCCGGGACATCACCCAGCGGGTCGCTGCCGAAAACAAACGCGCCACGCTCGAAGCCCAACTGCAGCAGTCCCAGAAACTGGAGTCGATCGGAACACTTGCCGGCGGTATTGCCCACGATTTCAATAATATCCTGTTTCCATTGATGGGCTACACCGAAATGGCCATCGAAACTCTGCCGGAAGACAGCCGGGCCCGAAAGAATATGGAAAAAGTGCTTATTTCAGCCGAGCGGGCCAAGGAACTGGTGAAGCAGATCCTGATTTTTTCTCGGCAGCGCGCCGACCAGGGCAATGACCCGGTGCATATTCAGCCGGTCATCAAGGAAACCGTTCGGCTGCTGAGAAATACGGTCCCCAGCACCATTAAAATCCACGAACAGATCGAAGACCGGACCGGTCCCGTCCAAATCCCGGTCGCCCAGATTCACCAGGTGATCATGAACCTGTGCACCAACGCCTTTCAGGCCATGGAACAGCAGGGCAACGGCCACCTGACCGTCAGCCTCGAACAGCTCGGCATCACGCCGGAAACCTCTGCAGAACATCGACACCTGACTCCGGGGAATTATGTGCGGATTTCAGTAATCGACACCGGCGAGGGGATCGCCCCCGAATACATCGACAAAATATTCGAACCCTATTTCACAACCAAACCCCAGGAAAAAGGGACCGGCCTCGGGCTGTCGGTCAGCTACGGCATCATCCGGAACGCCGGGGGCATTCTCACCGTGGAAAGCCGCCCTGGAAACGGCAGCCGGTTTAGTGTATACCTGCCATTGGCCAGTGAAGACCACTGCCCGCCCGAAACCACCGGGTATACCGGTCCTCTGCCCACCGGCCATGAGCATGTCCTGATTGTCGATGACGAGCACCGGATTGTCGAACTCGAACAGCAGATCCTCGAAAGCCTCGGCTACCGGACGTATCCCCGGACCAGCAGCATTGAGGCCCTGGAGGCGTTTCGATACGACCCCGGCAAGTTCGACCTGGTGCTCACCGACCAGACCATGCCGAACATGACCGGTCTGGAACTGGCCAGAAGCATTCATGAGATCCGATCGGACATCCCGATTGTCCTGTGCACCGGATACAGCGAAAAAATCACCCCGGAAAAACTCAAAGCGATAGGCATTCGAGCGCTTTTGATGAAACCGATTGCCAGGACCGATATCGCCGTCACACTGCGCCGCATACTCGATGAAGGAAATGGCGGCCCGGCTGCCGTATTATAAAAAGAAGGTTTCCATATGAATCAACCCGTAAACATCCCCGAAAATTTGCCCATCCTCATTGTCGATGACGAAATCCCGATCACGGAAATGATCTCCCAGGCATTGGGACGGGCGGGGTATGTCTGCCATACCGCCCGGAGCGCTGAAGCGGCATTGAAGATCCTGCTGAACACACCGGTTGATGTCGTCATTACGGACGTCAGGATGCCCGGAATGAGCGGTGTGGACCTGCTCAAAAAAATCAAGGCCGGATACAGTGCCGATGTGATGGTCATGACCGGTTTTACCGAGGATTACAATTATGAATCGATCGTCGCCGCCGGGGCCAGCGACTTTATCCAGAAGCCGATCAGCTTCCGGGAGCTGATCATCCGCCTCAAGCGGGTGCTGCGGATGCGGTACCTGCTGATCGAAAGAGATCGGATGAATTCTCAGCTGCAGGAAAACCTCCGGATTCTGGAAACATACTCCATTGACCTGGAAAATACCCACAAAGAACTCGAGTCCGCCTATCTCGATACCATCAACCGACTGGTGGCGGCAGCGGAATACAAGGATGAGGATACCGGGGATCACATCATCCGGATCAGCAGATACTGCGCCCTGATTGCCGAAAAACTCGGCCTGCCGAAAGAAACGGCCAAACTCATCCGTTACGCCTCACCAATGCACGATATCGGAAAAATCGGCATTCCGGACCGGATCCTTCTGAAACCCGACCGGTTGACCATGGAAGAATTCGAGATCATCAAAACCCATACCACCATCGGCGCCTCCATCCTGGAAGGTTCCCGCGCCGACGTGCTGAAAATGGCCTGTGAAATCGCCATGTATCATCACGAAAAATGGAACGGCAAGGGGTATCCCCACGGTCTTGCCGGAAAGGCGATCCCCATTTGCGGACGCATCGTCGGCATTGCCGACACATTCGATGCACTGACTTCCAAACGGCCCTATAAGTCTCCCTACCCGGTGGACGTGGCAATCGATATCATCGCCGCCGAAAGGGAAAAACATTTTGATCCGGATGTGATCGATGTTTTCCTTTCGCACCTCGACGAAATCTGCGACATTCGGCAAGACGTCGAAACCCGGAAGCGTGTGACGATTGAAGACACGGACTGGAGCGAACGGGATGTGGTGGACGGGATCAGGGACCGCTTTAGCGCATAATGACGCAAGCAGAGCATTTACGAGAGGATCAATGGAACACATCGGCGCCCTTTTAATGATCAAGGAATTGTTGGCCTGGCGCGCCATCGTAGATATTTTGCTGATCGGTACCGGTTTGTTTTTCCTTTACCGGACCATACGCCGGCTCGGCACCTGGAAAATCGTGGTCGGTATCCTCGTGGCCATGTCGATCTTTTTAGCCGCCAACTTCCTGAATCTCAACGGCATCCAGTGGATCTACAAAAACCTGAGCAATGTGGTCATTATCGCCTTGATCGTCATATTTCAGCCGGAACTCCGGAAGGTGTTCGAACGGGCGGTCTCCGTCAGGCGCCAGGAAGTCCACGGCAGGGGTGAAGAATTGTCGCAATTGATCGCCGACTCGCTTTTTATCATGGCCCATCAACGCTGCGGGGGAATCGTTGTTTTACCCGGAAAGGAACCGATCCAGGAGTTTATCTCCGGGGGATATACCATAGACGCAAAGCCGAGTCAGCCCCTGTTTCTGAGCATCTTTGATCCGCATTCACCCGGCCATGACGGCGCCCTGATTATAACGCGCGGCCGGTTCAGCCGTTTCGGGGTGCGCCTTCCCGTTTCCCAGGGATCACAGCTGTCAAACGATTACGGCACCCGTCACCATGCGGCCATGGGTCTGGCCGAAAGAACCGACGCCCTGGTCCTCGTCGTTTCCGAAGAACGCGGCCGGGTGTCGGCTTTCCAGAAAGGCCAAATGCACCGGGCCCTCAACAGTGAAGATGCCGTGAAGACGATCCTGTCGCACTGGCGCTCCACGTCATCGCTTCCCTTCGTGATTCCAAGAGGCGAGTCCCGGCGGAAGGTGTTTTCACAGATGGCCGCCAGCATGGCGATCGCCATGTTTTTCTGGTCGACCATCGTGGTCGCGCAGAATGAAATGGTCGAACGGGTGGTCACGGTTCCGGTGGAATACTCCACGTCCGATTCCAAGCTCGTGCTGGTCGGGGAACGAAAAAAAGAGATCCAGCT
The DNA here is from genome assembly GCA_024636355.1 of Desulfobacteraceae bacterium. Lineage (GTDB taxonomy): Bacteria > Desulfobacterota > Desulfobacteria > Desulfobacterales > Desulfosalsimonadaceae > JAGXHH01. Next base: position 9,931 of record JAGXHH010000212.1, read on the forward strand.
TTACCTGGGGGGGTCCAAATCGAAACTCGATACGGTTACCCCGGCAAACCTGAACCTGAATATCGACCTGTCCAAATTCGGCCCGGGAACCCAGTCATTTTTCATCACCAGCGACTATATCCGCCTTCCCAAAGGCGTCAAGCTCCTTGAGGCGATTCCCTCGAAACTGGATCTGACCCTTGCAGCCATTACACCGCAGTGGGCAACAATTATCCCACAGCTGGTAGGCAAACTTCCCGAAGGGGTTACGATCAAATCCTTCAACGTCAAACCGAACCGGGTCCGCGTGTTATCTCCCTCTCCCAGTGGGGAAGAATCGATCAATATCTCGACAACTCCGATTTACCTCGAAAAAATAACAAAAAACACCCAGGTCCTGGGCAAAATCATCGCCCCCCAAACCATACAGCCGGTTGACCATCGCTGGCCGGACATCGAGGTAAATATTGAGGTGGGGCCATAAAAAAAGGTTCAAGGTTCAGGGTTCAAGGTTCAAGGTTAAAGATCAAGGACGATGCGTTTGAATTTAATCCTATGAGGGATTATTTACATTCAATGGACTGAGCCGAAGGCGAATACCTCATTCTGGATTCTGGATTCTGGATTCTGAATTCTTCTTTCGCAGGATATCTGACCGGGTTCTCATGCACGGGAGCTTTTATTAGCTGAATAGTTACAAGATTTAAAGATTTGATTACCCGAATACCTTACAAGGAGGTCGCCATGCGAAGCTACCGGAAGGAACTCTTTTTCCAGGTCCCCACCCGTCGGGCATATATCAACATCACCCCCCAGATAGAACAATGCCTGGCCGAAAGCGGCATCAGCGACGGCCTCGTACTCGTAAACGCCATGCATATTACCGCCTCGGTCTTCATAAACGATGATGAATCCGGACTTCACAAGGATTATGACGAATGGCTCGAACGGCTCGCCCCCCATGAACCGGTTTCAGGGTATCGGCACAATGTCGGCGAGGACAACGCCGATGCCCATATGAAGCGCCAGATCATGGGACGCGAGGTTGTGGTGGCCGTCACCGACGGCCGACTCGATTTCGGCACCTGGGAACGGATCTTTTATGGCGAGTTCGACGGCAGAAGAAAAAAACGGGTGCTGGTCAAGATTATCGGGGAATAGTTTGAATCTTTATGGTGAATTGCCGGTTACCGGTTTTTTGGGTGGTTTCCGGTACCTCCCCGGTTGACCGCACCGGAACGCACAGTTTATAGTTGACGATACCCCCTGTTATCACCTATAAATTACGGTCTTTATGGAAATGTGCATGCTTTAAATAAACAGGGTAATCGGAGAAATCGAATGAATTTCAATGAGCTGAAAAATATGGCCCCGTGGGAATGGCCGGAGGATGCGGACAGAATCATACTCAAAGTGCTGAGGGACGGCAATGCGGATGCATTCGATCGCATAACCGCCGCACATATGGCCGGGGATATGGTTGTCATTAACGATGAACTGTCCGAAAACCTCCTGGCAATCGTGCGCAACAGCGAGGAGTCAGAACCGCTTCGGAGCCAGGCCGCCGTCGCCCTGGGACCGGTCCTCGAGTACATCGATACCATGGGGTTCGATGACGATGTCTTCGAGATGGAAGAGGAAGACCCACCCCCGATCTCCGAAAACACTTTCCGCAAAATCAGGGAATCGCTCCGCAAGCTTTATATGGATGCCGATATGCCAAAGGAAGTGCGCCGGCGGATTCTGGAAGCCGCCGTACGCGCCCCGCAGAGCTGGCACCAGGAGGCCGTGCGTGGCGCCCATGCAAACAACGACAGCGACTGGCAGCTCACGGCAGTCTTCTGCATGCAGTATATTCCCGGTTTCGAACCCCAGATCATAGAAGCCCTCGAAAGCCAGGACCCGGAAATTTACAATGAAGCGATCACCGCAGCCGGGCAATGGGGCATCGATGCCGCATGGCCGCACGTCACGGCCATTCTCACTTCAAAAGCCCCTGACAAGGATCTGCTGTTTGCCGCAATCGATGCCGCCGTCGGCATCCGTCCCCGGGAAGCGGTGCCGTTTTTGGCGGATCTGACAGCGTCCGATGATCCGGATATCGAGGATGCGGTTATGGAAGCGATTTCCATGGCCGAAGAGCTTTCGGATATGGACAATGAAGACGACTATGATGTCTTCGACGATTATGCCGATGACTATGAGGAAGACGAGGATATTTGATCGAGTAACGAAATTGTATTAAGAAGCAGCACCCATTTTTAGGCCGGGGCATGGCATGACCATGCCCCGGCTTTTTTCATCAGGTATTCCCAGAATCTGCATATCGGGCAACACCCATAAACTTAAATTGCATTGCCATTGATTTTAGGATGTGCTGACGAAGGAAGCGCATCGAAGTTCTCCAGAAGTTACAACTCCTCGGCAGTTACTGCTTTCTCGTATTCCAGGTCTCCCTCGACCGGCAGGGTCTTTTTAAAGACCCATATGGAAAAGAAGCCCGCGATGTACATGAGCAGACCAAAGATAGCCGATGTGATGAACATGGAGCTGTAAAAATCCCCGATGTAATCCTGGATGAGTAGCGCTATCGCCATGGCGAGAGAGGCATTGCGAAGGCCGGTTTCCAGCGAAATCGCCCGGGTTTGATAATTGCTTATCCTGAGTAATTTCGGGAACACGGCGCCGGCAACTATGCCCAGGAGGGTGAGCATAAAAATCATTGCGTAAAATTTGACCCCGTAGCGCTCCGTATCGGTAAACACTTCAAGATTGTTCAGTATCCCTGCGATAATAAGGAACAGGAGGGCGATTATCCCGAGAACGGCAAAAAAAGGTGTGGCCTTTTTTGCGAACGTTTGCCAGCGGGCCTGTACCGTCATGCCGACCGCCAGGGGGATGAGCACCAGAATGATAATTGTCTGGACGACCAGTCCCACCGGAATAATGACCTCGGGTACATTTGCACAGTATAAGACCAGCAGAAAGGGGGTGAGCGCCAGGGAAAGCACGGTGGAAAAGGAGGTAAGCGAGATCGAAAGCGCCAAATCCCCTTTGGCGTAATAGGTCATTAAATTTGATGTCACGCCTCCGGGACTTACGGATATGAGCACCAGGCCCACAAAAATGAATGGATAGGCTTCATAGAAGCCCAGAAGTTTTCCAAGCCCCACGGCGATAAGCGGCATAAGGCCCCATTGAAGAATGGTGCCGGCCAACATGCCCCCCGGTTTCTGGAAAACCCGCTTGAAATCGGCCATCGTGAGCGTAAGTCCCATGCCGACCATGACGAAAAAAAGCATCAGTACGATTGCTATCTTGAAAATGCGGTCCATGAGGAGCTGTGAAGGCCGCTCTGCGAGCCGAACGAAACTGTAGCGTTCTCCCGCCACTGACGCTTCCCGCTTTTCAACATTAAAAACGAGCTTGTTGCCCATCAGCCCGGCCAGTCCGGCATATATGGAGCCCTCGGTTTCGAGGGACTCCTCGGGCGGTACCGAAAGGATATGGAGCTCACCCGCTAAGTCCCGCACCATGTAGATGTATGAACTGTCGCCGGTTTCATTTTCCACCGCAAGATAGCGGAGAGTGCCCTTGAATTCGACTTCTTCCGCTTTTGTCCAGTCAAGTGTACGGGATTGGGTATTGAGCTTTTCAAAAAGGGCGGCATCCCCTTTGCCTTTGCTGATCCGCACAAAATCCCCGTAAAGTTCCTCGCTGGCATAGCCGGTGGAAACGAGTCCGATAACCAGACCCGCGGTAAGAACAAAGAACATTGTTTTTTTCATGAGCGACATAAAACCAGTCTGCATCATCGTACCCCCCAATTGTAATTGATTCAGGTTACCAAACCCCTCTATTCTGCATTGTCGGTGTAGCCGATTTATATTATTTGGTTATCGGTTCGCTTCCAGTAATTGACTATTCACCATTAACAATTCACAATTTGCCTTGATGCAGCGACTGGGATGAAACCGACCGGGTCAGTTTGCGGGCACCGCGACCCGCACGAGATTTTCCAGCCGGACTTTGAAATAGTACCAGTTTCCCTGGGGGGAACAGACGATTAAGGCACACAGGGGCGTCCCGGTTTCCGATACGAATTTCTGAAGCAGGAGAATGCTGCTTCGCGTGTGCAGCGTAAATGCGTCTGCCGCATCCAGTTGCATCCGGTCGGCAGCCGCCTGGGCATCATTGCAGAACCGGGGCATCTCCGCGGCAAGGCGGGACAGATCCAGGTTTTCCACATTCCGGTCTGTCGCCAAAAGATCCCCGTTGACAGTAAAAACAGCAGCGGCCTGATACCCCTTGACCCGCCGGATGTCCATTGCGAGCCGGTGCATCATGCGTTGGGCCACTTCCCGTGTAACAGAATCCGTTGTATCCGGGTCGGGGGGCACAGAAATCTCTTCCCACAACGTGATGGCTTCCTGCGCCTCCTCTTCGGCAGCATCGTCCTCATTGCCGGTGACCACGTCTTCAAGGACAAGGACATCATCCCCTGCTACCTGGTGCATGACCCGGGTCTCTTTTTTGGTTATCGCATCCTCTTTCTTCCAGGAGGCGTCCGCGATTTCCATGAGATCCGTTTCGATCCGCCGGGGGGTGTTATCGGGAAACCCGGATATTTCAAACGCGATCCGGTTCCAGACGGCCATCCGGCGCGCGGCGGGTTCCCCGTCCTGGCCGTTGCACCGGGCATCGAAAAGGACGCCATCCTTGAAATACATCTCACCGGCCTGTTTGTCGTCCGTGGAGACCGTAAGGCGGCATGTCCCGCCCAGCATTGCCATCAGCGGCAGCAGGCTTACCAGGGTCATGCCTTCGATATTGGTCCCCAGGTCGCACAAGTTGAGTCCAACGATGACAGATGACGCCAGTGTGCCGATCTGAAACGGTTTTTCCTGATAATAAAGAAAAGACTGCTGTCCGAGGCGGGACTTGAACCAGGGCTTGCCGCGACCGGTCATGACAATGCAGGGGGTGATCGGGTGATTTCGGCTCATGTAGGAAAGAAGGGAGAGGGAATCGAACGCCTCACTTGTCAGACTGGTCACAAGGACGGCGATCCGGTGCGCCGACAAGGCGGCGACAGCCGAATCCATATCCCCGGCCACATGGACATTAAACTGCCGAAGCCGGTTCAAGCCGTTTTTCAGGGTTTCTAAAAGCTGTGCGTCCCCGTCCGCGATGAGCACATTATCCATTACGGCACCTTTCAAACGGAATCAGAAGGTTTCCACCCAATTCAAAAACGGTATTCGCCTGCCCCGGAATCTTCAGGCCTGTCGCCGGTTCAGAGATTGCCAATGAAACCGAAGCGTTCCTTAGATTCTATATTCCTGCTCCATAGGTTACAACGATGGGTGACAACGTCACACATGAGGGGCAATCGCTCATTAGCAAGAAACAATCTGTACCTTTTTTGTACGAATTTGTCAAAAAAATCTCATAGTTCCCCAAACAGATACTAAAGTCCCCTCTGATTCCTGTTACCCGCCGAGCGACTTTTTTGCGATTCCATTTGATTCGGAACAATAAAAGGATTACCTTTAACGTAAATTCGGGGAATCACTTCCCAGGGTGACAACACCGTTTAAAATTCATGAACCATCTGACATCACTTCCTTTTCGGACGGGTACTCAATTCCTTCAAAGGAGCATAACCGATGTCGACCTTCAAGGAGCGAGATAAATTATCCTGCTCTTTTTGCGGCAAACCGCAGGAAGATGTGCTCAAGCTCATCGCCGGTCCCGGTGTCTATATCTGCGATGAATGCGTCCGGGTCTGTTTCGACCTCTTGCACCAGGAACTCGGCCGATCGGACCGCGGACTCGACCAGATCCCCATCCCCGAAGAGATCCACCGGAAACTCGATGCCTATGTGATCGAACAGGAAATCAGCAAAAAAATTCTGTCCGTTGCCGTCTATAACCACTACAAGCGACTGGAGACCCGGCAGAGCCGGCAAAGCGTGGAAATCCAGAAGAGCAACGTGCTGCTCATCGGACCGACCGGGACCGGAAAAACGCTTCTGGCCCAGACCCTGGCCCGCTTCCTCAACGTGCCGTTCGCCATCGCCGATGCGACGACGCTCACCGAAGCCGGCTATGTCGGCGAAGATGTCGAAAATATCATTCTCTACCTGCTGCAGAATGCAGATTACGATGTGGAGCGGGGCAAACGCGGCATCATTTACATCGACGAAATCGACAAGATCGCCCGTCGGTTCGACAACGCATCCGGCCGGGACGTCTCCGGAGAAGGGGTGCAGCAGGCGCTTTTAAAGATCATGGAGGGGACAACGGCCAATGTGCCGCCCAAGGGAGGACGCAAGCACCCGCAGCAGGACTTCATTAAAATCGATACAACCGACATTCTCTTTATCTGCGGGGGGACTTTCAGCGGACTTGAAAATATCATCAAGAAGCGGCTCGGTTCAATGACGATCGGGTTCGGGTCTCAGATATACCGGGCGTCCGAATTAACAACCGGCGAACTGCTGCAGATGGTGCAGCCCGAAGACCTTCTCCAATACGGATTCCTGCCGGAATTCTTAGGACGCCTGCCGATTACCGCGCCCCTGCACAACCTGTCGGAAGCCGCCCTGGTCCGCATCCTGAAGGAGCCGAAAAACGCCCTGACCCGGCAGTACAAAAAACTTTTCGAAATGGAAGGCGTCAACCTCCGCTTTACAGAAAACGCCCTGCTGACAATCGCCGCCGAAGCGGTCAAGCGAAACTCCGGCGCCCGTGGACTCCGGGCGATTATGGAAAACTGCATGCTCGATATCATGTACGATATCCCCTCGCATAAAGACTTAATCGAGTGCGTCATCAACAAAAACGTCCTGACCTGCAAGGGAAAACCGATACTGACGTATCATCCCGCCAAAAAACAGGCGTAAAAGACGGGCGTTAATCACCCCGCTTACCTGCAACACCCTTTTCTTGCTCTTGCTCTTAATCTTAATCTTAATCTTGCTCTTAATCTTTCTCTCGTTCTAAAGTCCATTTTTCCACAGAGGACAAGCGCGGCCGCAACCAAACTGTATCAAACCACAGAGATACTGCGAACACAGAGATTATTGTCAGGCGGTTTAATGTACATGAAGACCATGAAGAACATGAAGGTTTAAAAAAAACCCCTTCATGGATTTTCATGAAACCTTCATGTTCTTCCGCTATTTCTCCCGGTCAATCCCGCTCGTATCGGATGACGGTAATCAGCCGGCGGCTATTAACTGTGGGTCCGAGTCTTCCGTTGATGTGAATTTTCTGCTGATCCATCCGCATCAGTTCCTGGCCGGCTTCATTGCGGCCGTCGATCAGGTATTCGATTTCATCATAGGTGGAGATGGCAAACGCCTGGGGATTGCCGTTTTCATCCCATGCCACGGGAATTATAATGCCGGTTGCGGATATCATCTGTTTGACTTTGTACGGTTCGTGTTCATCTGGTTTTGCCCATTTTTTCCCGTCAGTTCGGGACTCATTACAAGCAAACTCCGTACCATTTTTTCAACTGCTCGAAATCAGGATTGCAAATGAATCGAATAGATTTTTAAAGGATGGCTTCATTGAAACAGAATCAAGCGAAGAATAAGGGGCAAGGATTATGAGGCAAGATTGATGGATTCGTAAAAAAACAATCTGGTTATCCGAAAAACACCAGTTATTGATTTCTCTCGCAGAGCCGCTGAAGACGCGGGAGAGCTCCTCTGCGAGAGGATTCGATCTCCTTGGCACCAATAAGTTCAGGATTGCCCATCACTGGAGCGAACCGGATAACCAGAAAAAACAAAACCAAGCATAGAGGATCCAGAGGCCACAGAGATAAGCCCTTTAATTAAATAAACATTTCTTGTGTCCTCTGTGCCATCTGTGATTTGGACTTTTAAGGAACTGGTTTATCTGACGAAGTTGACACCCCCCTTAAACACCTCTTTCGAATTGCGAATATGCGTTTATTCCCCCCTCGAGGGGGGATTGGCACTTTTTTGACGCTTCAACACCGCTTCGGCAGGGGGGTGTGCATCGTTGAAAAAAAATTCCTTCGTTCAAAAAACACAAAACCGGGGTACAATAGCTTCCAGGAAGTTAATTCGAAATCGAAATCGCTATCGGTATCGATTTCGAAAAGATTTCGATACCGATAGCGATTTCGATAGCGATTTCGATAGCGATACCAAGGCCACAAGTTCCTTTCTGCAAAATCACCGGAAACCGGGGTACGTCAGCTTTTTACGAGGGCATTAAGAGCAAGAACGGGAGCAAGCGAGGACCGGGTTACACCTTGAACTCTTCCTTGTGAATACCGTATCTCACCATTAATTTGTTGAGCTGCCGGGTGCTGATGCCGGCATCTTCTGCGGACTTGTTTATCCTGCCCCGATTTTTTCCCAGCAATATCCGGATGTAATGTTTTTCAAATTCGTCAACGGCCTTCTTGCGGGCGTCGCACAGGGTTTCGGTTGTATCGACCGGCAGCACGGCCCCCTTTTCCAGGTCCGGAAACAATTCCGGGGGAAAACTTTCGGGCGTCAGGATATTTGATGCCTCCAGGATAAAGGCCCGTTCCATCAGGTTTTCGAGTTCCCGGATATTGCCCGGCCAGGGATAGCAGCGCATGGCGGCGATCACCTCCGGGTGGACGGCCTTTATCCGTTTGGGCATCCGGCTGTTTAACCGCTGCAGGAACGTGTCAACGAGAACATCCATATCTTCAGGGCGTTCCCGTAACGGGGGGATGACAATCGGAAAGACGTTGAGCCGGTAAAAGAGGTCCCTCCGAAAGGCACCGGATTCACTCATCTGCCGTAAGTCCGAATTGGTGGCGGCAATCACCCGGGCGTCCGTGGAGACGCTGTCTTCACCGCCCACCCGGGAAAAGGAACCGTCCTGCAGCACCTGGAGCAGTTTGATCTGGGCCGACGGACTGACGGTGCCGATTTCATCGAGAAACAGGGTGCCGTGCCGGGCAATTTCAAATTTTCCGAGCTTGCGCTTCACCGCGCCCGTAAACGCCCCTTTTTCATGGCCGAAGAGTTCGCTTTCCAGAAGGGTGTCGGGAATCGCGCCGCAGTGCACACTGATGAACCGCCCTTCCTCCCGGTTGCTGTGCCGGTGGATCAGGCTGGCCAGAACCCCCTTGCCGGTGCCGGTCTCCCCGGAGAGAAGCACGGTTGTCCGGGTAGGGGCAACCGCCTCCATTTTCTTGTACACCGCGTTCATGGAAGCATTTTTCGTCTGCACCAGGTCTTTTACCTCGACCTTCCAGAATTGGCCCCTCAGGTAATCGAGTTCCGACTGGGTGAACGTGTGCGTGGA
>JAGXHH010000213.1 GCA_024636355.1 Desulfobacteraceae bacterium
ACGCGCTCGACAGCGTCACGCAGGAGTTCGAGTGGCCGGGGCTCAACGTGGTCACCGCCGACGGCGAGCCGCCCTCGAGCGCCACGTACCGGTTCAACTGGGGCAACGCCGCCGGCACGCTCCTGTTCGTCTCCGGCCTGCTCACCGGTACCGGCAGCCTGTTTACCGGCCGGTGGATGGTGGTGGGCAAATCGCCGCTTACCGGCGGCTACGGCGAGGCCAACTGCGGCGGCACTTTTTCCCCGGCCATCAAGCGGTGCGGCTATGACGGGATTTTCTTCACCGGGATCAGCGAAAAACCGGTTTACCTCTACATCGCAAAAGGCAAGGCCGAACTCCGGGACGCCGCCCACCTGTGGGGAAAAGACGCCATCGAGACCGAAACGGCATTAATCGGCGAACTGACCGTAAAGAAGAAACCGCGGGTGGCCTGCATCGGCCCTGCCGGCGAAAAAATGTCCCTGATTTCCGGGGTCAGCAACGACCTGGGGCGCATGGCGGCCCGTTCCGGCCTGGGGGCGGTCATGGGAAGCAAACGGCTCAAAGCCGTCGTATTGGACGGCAACCAGCGGATCGAGGTTGCCAATCGCCCGGAAATCCGGACCCTTTCCCAGAAATGCAACAAGTGGGTACAGTTTCAGCCATGGTTTGTTTCCGGCAAATGGCTGCGGATACTGGCCGTCATGATGCGCTGGCTGCCGGTCCAGACGGCCATGGACGGCATGCTCTGGAAAATCATGCTCCGCAAGTGGGGGACTGTCGCCATCAACCAGTTTGCCATCGAACTCGGCGATGCGCCGGTCAAGAACTGGTCCGGCTCGTATAAGGATTATCCGAAAGAAAAATCAAACGCCATCGACCCCGACGATTTCATCGCCCGGGAAGTTTCGAAATACCACTGCTACTCCTGCCCCCTGGGATGCGGCGGCATCACGGAATCGAAAAACATGACGGGCGAGAGCCACAAGCCGGAGTATGAAACCGTGCTGGCGCTTTCCGGCCTGGCCTTAAATACCGATCTCGACAGCCTGTTTTACATGAACGACCGGCTGAACCGGGCCGGGATGGACACCATATCCGCAGGCGCCACCATCGCGTTTGCCATCGAATGCTTTGAAAAGGGGATCCTGACCGAAGCCGATACCGACGGACTGACGCTTTCCTGGGGAAACACCGGGGCCATGATCGCGCTCATGGAAAAAATGATTGCACGCGACGGCATTGGTGATATTCTTGCCGACGGCGTCAAAAAAGCGGCCGAACGCATCGGCAACGGTGCCGACCAGTATGCCATCCATGCCGGCGGCCAGGAACTGCCGATGCACGACAGCCGGTTTGACCCCGGGTTTGCCCTCCACTACACCGTGGAACCGACCCCGGGACGCCACACCATCGGATCGCAGATGTATTATGAAATGTACCGGCTGTGGAAACGCGACAATTCGCTTCCCAAACCGTGGATGATGTACCGGAAAAAGAGCAAGTACAAGACGGACGAGAAAAAAGCGATGGAGGCCGCGGCCAGCAGCCGGTTCATGAACGTGTTAAACGGCGCGGGCGGCTGCGCATTCGGCGCCTTCATCGGGGTCGACCGGTTCCCCATCTTTGAATGGCTCAATGCCGCCGCCGGCTGGGAGAAGACGCCCGCGGACTACATGGCTGTCGGCAAACGGCTGCAGACCTACAAGCAGGCGTTTAACATCAAGCACGGCATCGATCCGAAGCAGACGAAACCGACCCCCCGGGCACTTGGCCTGCCGCCGATGAAACACGGCGCCAACCGGAACCGGACGGTTCAGCTCGACAAGATGATGGAAGACTACTGGCGCCAGTTCGGGTGGGATACCCAAACGGGCAGACCGGCAGCAGACGCCCTGGAACCGATTGAATACAGAGGAATGATGCATGACGAAAAACAGGTCGAAAAGACCGACGCCGCAGTTTGACCGGGAATTGTGCATCGCCTGCACCTCCTGCATCGACATCTGCCCGACCGGGGCCCTTGAACCGGAAATCCGCAACAGCATCCACGGCTTCCGGCGGTTTCCCGTTTTGAGCCAGGAAGAAAAGTGCATCAGGTGCAGCCTGTGCGAACAGGAATGCATAGTTGGGGCGATTGAGATGAAGGAAAGAAAAGGTTCAGGGTTCAAGGTTCAAGGTTCAGGGTTAAAAACCTGAAGGAAAGAGAAGGTTCAGGGTTCAAGGTTCAAAGTTCAAGGTTAAAAACCTGAAAACCTTAACTCTGCAGCCTGAATCGTACAACATTGCCATTAATTAGGATGTGCTGACGAAGGAAGCGCATCAACTTAAATACATACATTAGCAGTTCAGAGGCCCAGGGTTTTGACTTTAACCTTGAACCGTGAACCCTGAACTTTGAACATTCTTTTACGTTACGGATTTTTTTTTTATGGAACTCGCACGACACAATTTATCTGATCAAATCGTGGATCTCCTGAGCAAGCGGATTATCCACAATGAGCTCAAACCGGGCGAAGCAATCATTGAAACCCAGATTTCCAAGGAACTCGGGGTCAGCCGGAGCCCTGTGCGGGAAGCCCTGCGCATGCTCGAACACATCCGCCTGGTGGACCGGTCGCCCAAAGGTGGCTACTTTGTTACCGAATTTTCAAACGAATTGATCCAGCACCTCTATGAGACCGCCATTGTCCTGTACCAGTATGCATTCTCCAAAGCCGCGGAAAATGCCACTCCCGCAGACATCAAGTCGTTGGAAACGGATCTGCTCGAACTGGAGAAAAGCATCGAGAGCAAAGATTTCAATCTTTACCTGGCAACCGTGACGGAAATGGGGCGCAAGATTCTAAAGATCGCCGCCAACCCGATTATCGAGCGGATCGCCCTGGAACTGATGCCGACGGCCGAGCGGGTGCAGTATGCCGCGATCACCTACCTGCCCGACCAGCTTACAACCGTTGTCGGCCATCTCCGACGCGCATACGAATGCATCGCAAAAAACGATCCCGCAGGATCGGCCCAATGCTTCGAGGATTTCGCCGCCAGCCACGTCGACGTAGTGCTCAACAGCCTCAATCAGCCCCAGACAAAAACGGGGGCGAAGTAAAGCGCCAAGGAACATTTCTGCCCATCCAGGAAGGGCGATTCGTGAATCGCCCCTACATCGTGCGGTCATTCGTAGGGGCGATTCACGAATCGCCCCGGCCCTGCTGCAGATCGTAGGTCGGGTTTCACATCCCGACGCCCGCTTGAAGCCGGCAACGAGATTTCAGGCAAAAGACTCCGGTTCGATTCTATGACGTCCCTGGTCTTGCCTTCATGTCCTGGGCATCGATATTGACCCCCTTTTCCGAGACATCGGTGGCCCCCTTTTCCGAGGCATCGGGGTTTACCCGGCCAGGGCAGGCACGGGGGCCTGCCCCTACAGATCCACCCTACCCTATCTTCTTCTGCAGTCTTGCGCCGAATTTTTCCGCATCGATGACGAACCGCTCGTGTGTCCCCTTTGTGATTGCATCCTTGCCGTCGTCGCCGTCAAACTCGAAGACCAGACGCTTGCCGTCGACTTCCACCAACCGCACCCGGATGGTCACGGCCATGCCGGGCGGTGTCGCCGCCGTGTGGCTCGCATCGATCCGGATTCCCACCGACTGCTCGCGCGGCCAGTCGAGATGGGGTTGCAGCGCCTGGATGCAGGTCCACTCGATGAGCCCCACCATGAACCCGGTGGCCAGGACCTTCGGCATGTCCAGGAATTCGACGGCTTCGGGGAAGAGATACGGTACGGTCTTGTTCTCGGGGACGGTAAACGTAAATTCATGAGTTAATCCGGCTTTCAGGGAATCCTTCATTTTCTGTTTCCTTTCATCTTACGGTTATTAACGGGTGACCACGTAGGAGCGGGCCATGCCCGCGAAAATGCATCCGCCGAAAACACATCCGCCATCGCGGGCATGGCCCGCTCCTACAGAGCGTTCACCGGGATTTGCTGCCTTCTATCCTTTAATAATCGACAAAGGGAATTTTGCTTCAAAATCCCCAATCCGGTAATGCATTCCACCATTCTTCCTCTTTTCTTCTTCCCGTTTCCTTGAGCAGTTCCCGAACATTGTATATCTTTAAGATACAGATATGCAGAAAATGTTTTTACCTGTTGTCGATTTTGCTTTATGTTGGAACAGCGTTCCGGTAACCAAATAGTGATCACTAACCAAATAAGGAGTTCCCGATGACCAACCGTTTTGATGACCTCTATCGCAAGTCGATCCAGGACCCGGAAAGCTTCTGGGGCGAAATAGCCGAAGACTGCCATTGGTACAAGAAATGGGACAAGGTGCTCGATGATTCCAACAAGCCGCTTTACAAGTGGTTTACAGGCGCGGAGATGAACACCTGCTACAACGCACTTGATTATCACGTGGATGAAAGGGGCCGGGGCGAGCGGATTGCCCTGATCTACGACAGCCCGGTGACCGGCACGATCCGAAAATACACCTACGCCGAACTCCGGGACAAAGTCGCCCTGTTTGCAGGCGTCCTTGCCGCCCAGGGAGTTGAAAAGGGTGACCGGGTGATCCTTTACATGCCGATGATCCCCGAAGCGCTTATCGCCATGCTGGCCTGCGCCCGCATCGGGGCGATCCATTCGGTGGTGTTCGGCGGCTTTGCCGCAAAGGAACTCGCCACCCGGATCGATGATGCCCGGCCGAAGGTGATCGTGTCGGCCTCCTGCGGCATCGAGGGACAGCGGGTGATTCCCTACAAACCGCTGCTCGATGAGGCGATCCGGATATCAAAATCAAAACCGCAAAACTGCATTATTTTCCAGCGCCCCCAGGAAACCGCCCCGATGGGCGGCCGCGACATCGACTGGGCCGAGGCCGAAAAAACCGCAAAACCGGCTGCGTGCGTCCGCGTGGCGGCAACCGACCCCCTGTACATCCTCTACACGTCCGGCACCACCGGCCAACCCAAGGGCGTGGTCCGGGACAACGGCGGCCACATGGTCGCGCTGAAATGGAGCATGAAGGCGATCTACGACATTGACGAAGACGACGTCTGGTGGGCGGCATCCGATGTCGGCTGGGTGGTGGGACACTCCTACATCGTCTATGCCCCGCTGTTTAAGGGGTGCACGACCGTTCTGTTCGAAGGCAAACCGGTCGGCACACCCGATGTCGGTGTCTTCTGGCGGGTGATCTCGGAGCACAAGGTCAAGTGCATGTTCACCGCCCCCACGGCCTACCGGGCCATCAAGCGCGAAGACCCCAAAGCCGAACTCCTGAAGGGGTACGACCTTTCTAATTTTAAAATTCTGTTCCTTGCCGGTGAACGATCGGACCCGGCCACCATCCAGTGGTCTGAAAAAAATCTGAACGTGCCGGTCATCGATCACTGGTGGCAGACCGAAACCGGCTGGGCCATTGCGGCCAACTGCATGGGAATCGAACCGTTTCCCGTCAAGTACGGATCACCCACCAAGGCAGTGCCCGGCTGGGACGTGCAGGTGCTCGACACCAACAACGACGAAATGCCGCCCGGCGAGATCGGGGCGCTCTCCGTCAAGCTGCCGCTTCCCCCCGGCACCCTCCCCACCCTCTGGGAAAACGACCAGCGGTATATCGACACGTATCTTACCGACTACCCCGGCTATTACAAGACGGCCGATGCCGGGATGATCGACGAAGACGGCTACATTTACGTCATGTCCCGGAC
>JAGXHH010000214.1 GCA_024636355.1 Desulfobacteraceae bacterium
ATCTTGAACCTTGAATTCTGAATTTTGAACTTTGAACCTTGAACCTTTAACTTTGAACTTTGAACTTTGAACTTTGAACTTAAAATTTATCCCGGATCTTTTCGATGCTGGTGATCAGTTTCGGCAGGATCGACATGTTCGGTTTGCGGGTGGCCACGTATTCGACGGCCTGGCCGAACCCGAGCTTTTTGATGCAGCAGAGGTAGGCGACCACGACCGATGGGGACCGGCCCACGCCGGCATTGCAGAACACCAGGATTTTCTGGTTGTCGATGCGTTCGGTGATCCATCCGACGGCTTCTTTGAGCTGATCGGGTGGGATTGGCTCCATATCGATGATGGGTATTTTGTGATAGGCAAGGGGGGTTACCGTTACAGCCCGCTCGTTGGCGACGTTGAGCAGGGCCGTTATTTCGTGATCCGGTTCGAGAGCGGATTGAAAATCGCCGATGGCGAGGTTGTCGAGAATAAATTTCATGTCGTTTTCCTGGAAAAAACCGGCATCTCCCAGCATGTGCCGGGAATGATAAAATCCAATGGATTTGGCGTAATTGTTGCGGGGGAAATCAGAATTTTGCGTCATTTTGCTCTCCACAAACAATCCGTATAATATTGATCGGCATCCGTGTAGCAGGCTTCTATGGCAAAGCCGTTACGATCGGCAAGGGTGGCAATCTGTTCTTCGTTGAATTTGTGAGACGATTCGGTATGGACCGCTTCCCAGGGCTCGAATTCAAAGGTCTGTCCAATTTTGCCGACATAGACCTCCTGCCGGCAGCAGCTGACCTGGTAGCTCCGGATGGCCCGTGAGACGGCATCCCATGTGCTGTAATAAATGAAGTTGTCCAGGTCGAAATCCGCATCGAGCTCGGAGTTGATGCGCCTTAAGATATTCTGGTTGAATGCGGCGGTCACGCCCTGTGAATCGTTGTACGCCCGGACGATCGTATCGATCTCCTTGACCATGTCGAAGCCGATGAGCACCAGGTCGCCGGTGTTGATCGACCGGCGCAGGTTCTTTAAAAACACGCTGCGTCCCTGGGGTGTGAAATTGCCGATGGTCGAGCCGAGAAACAAGACGATGTTGCGGCAGTGGTTCTGGTCGGCCAGCCACCGGAGTCCCTCAAAATAGTCGGATACAATGCCATTGATGCTCAGTTTCGGAAAATCATCGGCAAACCGGTCCGATATTCCGTTTACGGCCGCCTCGGAAATGTCGAGGGGTACATAGGTGAAATCGCAGGTCCGGTCGAGCAGTTCATCGATCAGCACACGGGTTTTCTGGCCATCGCCGGCCCCGAGTTCCACGATATTGAAGCCTGTATGGCCGAATATTTTTGCAAGATCCGATTTGTGGGTATCAAATATTTCCATTTCGCATTGTGTCGGATAATATTCGGGCAATTCCATGATCCGGGAAAACAACTCACTTCCCACATCATCATAGATGTATTTGCAGGGCAGGCGCTTTTCCGGCTGGGATAATCCGTATGCCACATCTTCGGCAAACTGCCGCTGCTGTTCGTCAAGGTCGAAATCCGTCTCCTCGTAACGGGATAGGGGGGCTTTCATCGATTTACTCCTGTATTTAAATTCCTGCTATCGACAGGGGACGAAATGAACGATATTTCGCGACTGGGTCAGGGTTTTTTCCAGCAGTTCCAGTGTCCGGTCGATTTCGGTTTCCGTGTTGGCGCACCCGAGGGAAAACCGCAGGGTGCAGTGGGCATCGGCTTCCGAGAGCCCCATGGCCAGAAGGGCGTGAGACGGCGCAGAAGACCCGGAATGACAGGCCGATCCGGATGAGAAGTAAACCCCGTGCCGTGCCATTTCGAGCACGACGCTTTCCCCCCGGAAACCCGGCAGGGTAACGCTCAGGGTATTGGGCAGGCGATGTTCGGGATTGCCGTTTATCCTGTATTCCGGAACTATCTTGCCGATACCGTCTTCGAGCCGGTCGCGCAAGGCGCGCACCCGCTTCATGTCAGAAAGGTGCTGACCCACCTGTCCGGCGGCGGTGCCGAATCCGACGATTCCCGGCAGATTTTCGGTGCCGGAGCGGAGGCCATGTTCCTGGCCGCCGCCGTGGACCAGGACATCGAGATCGATTCCCCTGGCATAATAAAGGGCGCCGACTCCCTTCGGGCCATAGATCTTGTGGGCCGAGGTGGTGAGCAGATCGACCCCGAGATCTTCGAATTGCAAGGAAATTTTGCCGAATGCCTGGACGGCGTCCGTGTGAAACAGCGCGCCGTTTTCGTGCGCAATGTCGGCCATTTCGGCTATTGACTGGATGGCGCCGGTTTCATTGTTGGCCGTCATGATCGATACCAGGGCGGTGCGTCTGGAAATCTTTTCTTTCAAATCGTCGGTCCGGACCCGGCCGGTTCCATCTACCGGCAGGACGGTAATCGTATACCCCTTGGTTTCAAGCCAGCGGCAGGTGTTGCCCACGGCCGGATGTTCCACTGAGGAGGTGATGATCTCATTGCGCCCGTTTTTGGAAATGCCGATCGCCCCTTTTATGGCCAGGTTGGCGGCTTCCGTTCCGCCGCCGGTAAACACCACCCGGCGGACCGTGCATCCCAGCGCGCCGGCGACTTCCCGACGGGCCTCGTCCATCCGTTTTTTCGCTGCAATCCCCGGGGCGTGGATGCTCGACGGATTGCCGTACACCTCCAACATTTCCGTTATTGCTGCCTTGACCGCCGGAATCATCGGTGTGGTGGCGTTATGATCCAGGTAGATCGACTGCGCCTCCACCGGTGCCGGTTCTGCCATCGCGCCGATCTCTTCGGCCGAAAGTTCGTCGTTTACGATGATCAGGCTGTCTTCGGCATCGACTTTTGCGATATCGCACAGCAGGCATTTGTAGACCGGGAACCCGGAAATCGGATCGTACTGGTCCAGGTCGGTCAGGGTATTGACATTGGTTTCCCGCCAGGCTTTCGGGCCGACCGGTGATCCGCAGGCATGGTTGGCATCGATGGACCCCGGGGCGATGTCATCGGTCACGTTGCCCCGCATGACGACCGCCCCGCGCGGTGTCCGGATGCGCACCTTGTCCCCGTTTTCAATCCCGCGGGCGGCCGCGTCTTTCGTATTGATCGTCACGACCGGTTCCGGCCGGGAGCGGTTCAGGCTCGGAATTCCATGGTGCTGGGTGTGAAAGCTGGTTCGGACGCGGGAACCCGAGTTGAAAATCAGCGGGTACGTTTGCGCCAGATCCGGCCGGGACTGGGGGCCTTCCTTTGGCGGCGTGAAGACCGGGAGCGGATCGTAGCCGTATTCCTCCAAAATCGACGAGGCGATTTCAAATTTGCCGGACGGCGTATCAAACCCGGGCTGTCCATCGGCCCGGATCAGTCCTTTTTCCCATTTCCGGTACTGCATCATCTTCGTTTCGATCGATACCGTGCCGCCCGCGGCTTTTACGTCGTCATACGTAAATCCGGAGTTTTTCAGCACGTAATCGAAAAGTTCCCGCCCGGTCTGGGGATACAGGTGGCCGTAGCCGAGACGGTCGGCAAGCTCGGCCAGGATAAAAAAATCGCTTCTCGCCTCGCCCAGCGGTTCGATCAGTTTTTCCCGGATGCGGAACAGCGAGCCGTAGACCATGTACGACTCGGTTTCAAAATAGGTCGAAGCCGGCAGCACGATATCGGCATAAGCGGCATCCGCGGTCATCTGCCGGTCGATGCAGACCAGGAAGTCGAGATTGCCCATGGTTTTTTTCCACAGCTCCGGGTTCGGCCAGGCCGTGATGATCGATCCGCCCTGGATGATCAGGCCCCGGATCTTGTACGGTTTTTCTTCCAGAACCGATTTGGGCAGGTCGATGGCGTGGGCCTCGTCCCGGTACTTGATATAGATTGGAAACCGGTCCTTTCCGATCCGGATGCCGGTGTCCGGGTTTTTGATCAGCCCGTCGCGATTGATCGGGAAATTGTTGCCCGGCATCATGAAACAGCGTCCGCCGGGTACGTCGAGCTGGCCGGCCAGGGCCCAGAGCACCAGGGTCGCCCGGATCCCCTGGACCCCGGTGTTGCTGTATTCCATCCCCGTGTACATCAGCTGGGAGGCCCCCCGGGCGCGGGCCAGCCGCCGGGCAAGGGAGCGGACCGTGTCGGCGGGGACCCCGGTAATCGTTTCGACCACTTCCGGCCGGTAATGCTGCACGTATGAGGAAAACGCCTCGAAGCCGACCGTCCAGTCGTTTACGAACGGCTCGTCATAGAGTTCCTCTTCGATGAGCACATTGCACATCCCGAGGGCGAACGCCCCGTCGGTGCCGGGACGGATCGGGATCCAGTCCGCATCGGTGAGCTTCACCGTTTCGGTCCGGCGTGGATCGATCACCACCACTTCTGCGCCGCGGTTTTTTGCGGCGACTATGCGGCGCATATCGACGGGCGGCAGGTCGGTGGCCGGATTGGTTCCCCAGACGATAACCAGTTCGGAATTCTCGATATCGTTGAACATGTCGTTTAAGATTTTTCCGAACGTGACCAGGGGTGAAATCATGCCGTAGGAGACATAGCAGAGCGCCCCCACACCCATGGAATTCGGTGAGCCGAAGGGAAACAACACGCTGCTGGCCGAAGATACGAGCACGTCCTTTGGCTGGTACACATCGCAGTAGGCCAGCTCAAAGGTTCCCACACCGGTATAAATGCCGGTGGCTTCGGCACCGTGATCGGCCTTGATGGTTTTAAACCGGTCGGCGATCGTCGCCATCGCCTCGTCCCAGGAGATGCGCTCGAAATCATAAGTGCCTTTCGGCCCTTTGCGTTTCAGGGGATAGCGGAGCCGGTTTTCGGAATAGAGAATATCGGCGGCGTGTTTGCCGAGTTTGCAGATAATTCCCATTTCCGTATCGTCATCGGGTCGGATTTTTGAAATCCGTCCCGATTCATCGTATTCGGCGACTATCCAGCATCCGGCGGCGCAGATGCCGCAGATACCTTTTTTTTCCATGTAAACGGTTCCTTTCGTTTCCGATAAAATGCCATCGGCCGGGGTGAAATATTGTGCGGCGGCAAGGCTCTCTCATTAACTGTTTTCTTCAGGTTTTTGGAACGGATACACGAAATCATAAACATGATCCCGGATTTTGCATATGGGGGGCGTTATGGATTTTGGGGTGGTAAAAAAGGTAGGAGGAAAAAAGGGTTCAAGGTTCAAAGTTGAAGGTTCAAAGTTGAAGGTTGCTGGTTCCCAAGCTCCAGCTTGGGAACCCGGTCATAGGAAGCTCCAGCTTCCAGGCCGGTTTTTAAAGTGCCTGAACGCAACGCCTCCGTTTAGCAGGCAAGATTGAATTCTGTCGAATTTAATTCTCTTGCACTTGGATCGAACCGTGTTTTCGAGTGCCGGGAACCGTAGGTCGGGTTTCCAACCCGACGGGCAAGCCCCGAGTAACGATTTGTGGTTTTTAGTTTTTGTTTTTTTCCGTTTTCGTTTCGCGACAAAAACTTTCGTTATTGTGAAACCGGGCGTCGGGATGTGAATCCCGACCTACAAACCCGCTGCTGTCCCGGTTTTTCGTGCACGTGCACGGATTGGCTTTTTGGGGTAGCAGGAAGAAAAGGGACTGGAAGCTGGAGCTTCCCGCAACCGGGTTCCCAAGCTGGAGCTTGGGAACCAGCGAGCTATCGAACCAGCGAACCAGCGAATTTAACCTTGAACCTTGAACTTTGAACTTTGAACCTATTCCATTATTCCGTCAACAACCGGCCTCTGAAGCTCAGGGGCGGGTGATCGGACAACTCGTTTTCCGGATGGCGCCGGAATTCGATCATCTCGAATCCCCGGAAGAAGATCCGATCGAGCACGGCATCGAGTTCGATTGCGATGAAGGGCTTGATGAACATGAACCAGTTGGACGGCGTGCCGCCGGTTTCATGGTACGCCAGGGCTTCGACCAGGCCGAGTTTTGCGGCAAACTGCTGGGCGGCCTTGATGCGGCTGCCGTTCCAGGTATTGAAATCACCGCAGACGATCATCGGGCCGGTGTGGCTTTTTGCGATTTCATATATCCGGTCATACTGGCGGCGAACGTTGCGGAGGCAAGAGAAGGTGAGGATGTGGACGTTGATGATCGCCAGGGTTTGCCCGTCGGGCAGTGTGACCGTGCTGAAAAGGGCGGCTTTCGGGGTCAGGAATAAAAATTCCTTGTCCGGGGAGAGGATTTTGTGCGGGCATGCCATGTCGAAGCGCGACAGGGTGAGAACGCCTGTGAAATTGCTTCGTTCAGCGCTTTTCCAGCTCGGGGCAAAGCAGCAGTCGAAATCGGACCGCCCGAATTCACCACAGGTCAGGGCGGTAGCTTCCTGCAGGCAGAAAATATCCGGTGAATACCTTTCAGTGAATTTTACGAACTCAGGATGTGCTAAATTCTCTTTGCCGATATTCCAGCTGACAAGATTGATCTCACCGGTGGGCCGGGGCTGCGCTGCGTACGACGCACGAATATCGATTCTGCCGGGTTCGGCCACGGAAACGCATCCGTAAAGGAGTGCGGCTGTCAACAGCAGCACAAAATATCTGAAGAAATCTCTCATTTAAATCATTCAGCCGTTTTCGACCGGGCTGGGAAAATCGTCGTTTCCGCTTACCTCCCAGCTGTTGACGATAAGATCATAATTCTGGCGGCGCATTTCCCGGGTCTGCCAGCAGACGAGCTGGCAGTTGCCGCAGGTGCTGGCAAAGCGTTCCGATTCTTTCCGGATAAATCCTTTTTCGCTGTGGTACAACAGATCGGCGAACACCTTTGAATAATGATTCCGGTTCCACAGGTTAACCTTGACGAATTCTTTCCAGCGGGCTTCCAGGGCGTCGTCGGATTCGGGAAGGTTCACCCGCCCCGGCGACCAGGTCGACCATCCGGCATGTTTGTTCTGGCCTGAGAACCCGGCGCAGACGAAAATGCATCTCAGGTTGTGGGCCTTCTTGTTGTGTTCAAAAATCCGGTCGCCGATCGTGACCGATGTTTTTTTCTTCGGGTGGATAAAATTCGACTGGCAGACTTTCGTGCAGATGCGGCACCCGTCGCAGGGGGTTTTTTCGAGCATCGGATCGGATGGCATGTCGCAGTCGGTGATGACCGTATTGTACAGGACCCTGGCCCCGTAATCGGGATGCAGCACGTTGCCGCTCCAGCCGAAATGGCCGATACCGGCGGCGACTGCGCCGTAACGGTGGGAAAAACTCGGAGTGAGCTCCCAGTCGATGCTGTTTTTGAAGCTGACATCATAGAGTACCGGAAGGATCGCTTTTTTGAATTTCCCTACCGGATAAAAGCTGTCGGATGCGAGCCAGTCGAGCACATTCTGCCGAACCTGGTAAGGTATTTTTCTGTATTCCGTCGAATCCTTGTACCGGTAATCGAGATTCGGCTCCGCCACCACCGCCCTGTATTTTTCGGCTTTCATGAAATCGGCGATTTCCGTGCCGATTGCGTAGAGCTTGCGGTAGGTTTCGGTTTCATGGAGTTGAAACCCAATGCGATTGGTTTTCCCGAGGTAGTCGCGAATAACCCTGTCCTCGAGCGGCAGCATGACCGACACGATCGATCGGGCTCCCGGCAGCAGGTAGTTTGCGTCCATGGACGGCTTATCGGTCAGCCGGCCAACGGAGGATATGCCGACAGCGGCGGCACCCGCATTTTCGGCCATCTGTTTGACGGCCGTACCAAGTGCGCTTCGGGTCTGTTTCATGTTCCGGTTCTCCTTTCGGTCGACTCGTGAAAAACAACCAGATAATGACTTTTTACGATCCATCAATTAAAATATCCGTGGGGAATATGCCGCATCCACGACGCTTGAATTTATTTTACACTACCCGAATGTCGTATGAATCTCAAGCGATTCGGCGGGGGCGATTCGTGAATCGCCCCTACGACGAAGACCATTGTACAATGGCGTAACCAGGCGTTGCCACAAATTGTCAAATCCGATCAATTCGTTGTGTAACACCTCTTGCCCTCACAATGTGGGGGCGATTCGTAAATCGTCCCTACGACGAAGATCATTGTACAATGGCGTAACCAGGCGTTGTCACAAATTGTCAAATCCGATCAATTCGTTGTGTAACACCTCTTGCCCTCACAATGTGGGGGCGATTCGTGAATCGCCCCTACGACGAAGACCATTGTACAATGGCGTCACCAGGCGTTGCCACAAAT
>JAGXHH010000215.1 GCA_024636355.1 Desulfobacteraceae bacterium
ATATCATCAACGTGGCCGGCCACCGCCTGTCGACCGGCGCCATGGAGGAAGTGCTGTCCGGCCATCCGGACGTCGCCGAAGCCGCGGTGCTCGGGGTTTTCGATACCCTGAAGGGCCAGATCCCGGTCGGATTCCTGGTATTGAATGCAGGAGTAACCCGGGACGTCGACGATATCCTGAAGGAAGTAGTCGGCATGGTCCGCGAGCAGATCGGACCGGTGGCGGCATTTAAAATGGCCACAGTTGTCAAGCGGCTGCCCAAAACCCGCTCCGGCAAGATACTGCGCGGCACCATCCAGAAGATCGCGGACAACGAACAGTTCAAAATCCCGGCCACCATCGACGATCCAACCATACTCGACGAAATCGAAGTGGCTTTGGAACGGATCGGCCTGGCGAGGGCGAGACAGTAGGAGAAACAAAGAAAGAAGCCAGGAGCCAGAATCCAGGAGCCAGAATATAAGCTGCCCGGCTGAGCCGGCAGTTTGAATCGTTAAGTAGATTTTCGCCTGCGTAAAGAGATTTTAACCACAGAGGGCTCAGAGGACACAGAGAAAGAAAAGGGCTTTTTTTATAGAAAATGCCCTCCTCCGTGATCTCTGTGTCCTCTGTGGTTATTTTGCTTTTCCTGAATTCGTTAAAATTCATTTGCCAGAGTGACGAAGGGCGTCGGGATGTGAATCCCGGGGGCGATTCGTGAATCGCCCCTACGAATACCATTGTACAATGGCGTAATATGGCGTTACCGAATCGTCAAAACCGATCAATTCAATGCATGACACCAAAGATGAAAAATCGGGTCAATGTAGTGGAAAAACGTCGTCCGCAAGCAACAGGAAACAGCATCCGGGTATCGATCCGGAACAATTCCGTCGATGGGAAAATGTAGGGGCGATTCACGAATCGCCCTTCCGGGAGGGGGCAGAATGTCCATACCCCAGCGTCGGGATGTGAATCCCGACCTACAAGAGCGGGTCCACCGGTCTGGCGGGATTTCCTACTACGACCGTGTCCGGTGCAACGTCATTTGTGACCACCGCCCCGGCGCCCACGATGCACCGGTCCCCTATGGTAACCCCCGGAAAGATCACCGCACTTCCCCCGATCCAGCAGTCGTTCCCGATAGTAACCGGCCGGCCGAATTCCGGTCCCTTGCGCCGCGCTGTCGCATCGACCGGATGGGCGGCCGCATATATCTGCACGTTGGGTCCGAAGAGCACGTAAGACCCGATGCGGATCGGCATGACATCGAGCAGCACGCAGTTGAAATTGAAATAAACCCGTTCCCCGAGGTAGATATTGTACCCATAGTCGCAGTAAAACGGCGGCTCTATCCAGACATCGGCGGCAGCATTCGGCAGCATTTCCGACAGGATCTGCCGATATGCCGATGCGTCACCGTACTCGGTGACGTTTAACCGGTGCATCAGCATGCGCACCATCCGTCGGTCCTTCGCGAGTTCCGGATCCGTCGCATCGTAGAGCTCCCCTGCCAGCATTTTTTCCTTTTCGCTTTTCATGATCATTTCCTCGTAGCTGAACAGTTACAATCCATTCTACATTCGATTCAAATAATTTATACACAACTCACCCTATGGGATGATGCGCTTTTCCCGTTAAATTATTCGGGTAGGGGCAACCCCCCGTGGTTGCCCTTGTTTTTCACCCGATCATGTCCGGGGACATTGGTTGACCCAGCCAGGGCAGGCACGGGAGCCTGCCCCTACAGGTATGAATTCATTCGGATATATTAATGGTAATTACTGGAGCGAATCAGATAACCACATTAAATAATTATGGAGGAGAGAAATGAAATCAAGAGGATACCCCTGTCTGTTGGCACTGGCTGCCGCGGTGATCCTGCTGTCGGCGACGATTGCCGTTTCAGCGGAATATGAAGCACTGCAGGGTGTTGCGTCAACGGATACCGTATTTGATTTCAGGATCGACGACCCCGAAAAGGCACTCGGCCACTTGAACCTGATCCATACCATGATCGATGATCCGAACATGGCAGTCAACGACAGCAAACCAAAGATTGCAATCGTTTTCATCGGCCCCTCGGTGAAACTGGTTTCAAAAGACAAATCGGGAGTGGGTAAGGATCAGCAGAAACAGCTCGACGCCCTTGCCGAAAAGATTTCCAGCATGAACCAGGATGGCTTCAGGTTCGTGGTCTGCATGGCGGCCGTTCATGCGTTCGACGTCGACCCGGATTCCATACTGCCGGAGGTCAAAAAAGTGGAGAACGGATGGATAACCGTTGTCGGTTACCAGCAACAGGGATATTCCCTTGTAGCCGATTTTTAAAAAGATAGGAACTCCGCTTCGCGGCGTTATTACAGAAAGGAACTTTGGTCTTCAATCGTTGTCGTTGTCGTTGTCGTAATCGGTTTAAAAATCCGATTACGATGACGATTACGACAACGACAACGACAACGAACACGAAAAGACAGGAAGTTCCTTGGAAGCTGTCGTACCCCGGTTCCCGGTGATTTTGCAGAAAAGAACTTGTGTCTTGATATCGGTATCGCTATCGAAAACTTTTCGATTTCGATCCCGATAGCGATAGCGATAGCGAATTAACTTCCTTGGAAGCTGACCAACTCCGCCGCACGGCGTTTTTTGATTCTGGTTCCCAAGCTCCAGCTTGGGAACCCGGTTCCCGGAAGCTCCCGCTTCCAGTTTCTGTCTCTTGCATCCCAAATCTTCCCCCAACAAATCCAAAAACCATGGCCGACAAAACGACACCCAAAAACATCCTCTTCATCGGCTCCCCCGGATGCGGTAAATCCACACTCATCGAAAAAATCGTCCAGCGCATGAACCGCCCCTGCAACGGCTTTTTCACAAACGACAAAACCGATGAAGACTGAAAAAACCTTTCCTTTCACACTTTTTTATTTAAATTCATAAGTTTGTTTTGGTCCGACCTCCCAGGTCGACCCTCCCAGCTCCCACAATCGGCCCGGCAGACTTGAATCACTTATCGGCGATCAAAAAAGTTCAGGAAACGAAAAAGTGCCCGCCAAATAGCAGGCCCGGGCATCCGGAATTTCCGTGACCCATGTTTGAGATACACCCGCAGCCCTCCTGTCTTCGCAAATGTCCAGAATATATCCAGGACATTCAAGCGGTCCAGCACCCGAATGTCCCGGCAGACCTGGACAAATGACATTCCCTGGAAATGAAAAACCATCATGTCCTTTTCCGCTGCGACGGTGACGCGTTTGCCTTCCGAGTCAAATGTCAGATGCGCATGGACGTCTATTTTCCGACCCATCGATTTATTCGCCAGCCTTGTCGCGGGTTCTGATTTTCAGTATCCCGTTGAGCTTCCACTTGGCGTGCACCGCTTGCTCGGAGGCACTGCTGGGGACAAAAATCTCAAGATCTTTGAATTCGTAAGTGATTTCCGCATGCCGCCCGGTCAATTTGTCATACAAACTGACAGCCAGATCCGGCCAATTTGTGGGGTTTGAGGTATCGTTAGACATTTTTCATCTCCCTTTTGGCATTTCCTTTGCGTCGTTACTTCAAGCTGTTTGAGGGTAACGGATTTACCCGCCCGCAATATATGCGATCATGCCGTCGTCGCAGGTTTATTCCTGTAATGAAACCTCATTACTCTTTATAAGTAATCCTTTTCAGCTGGCCATCAACCTCATAATTCCGAAATTATCATTATCAAAATCAGTAATACCGCACCCATTGGTCGGCATGGTCATATCCCGTGGCGACGAAAGCCTGTCGGAACGTTCGGGTATTTTTTCAAAAAAAAAATCGGCCTCAGGAAGGGGGTGACTCGGTGCGCTCAGGTCCATGGCAAGTTCGGCTGCTTTTACCTGCCATGCCTGTTTCAGGGAAAAATCAAACCGAAGCCATCAATGCCATTTAACCGAAACCACCGGACGCAATTTCTGAAATATTTTCATTGAAGATTATGTTTATCTCATGGAAGCGGAAGGGTTCTTATGCAGGAAGGAGGCATAATGGAAAAGCATTATCTTTTCATCGGTGGAAGTACCGGTATCGGCCTTCAACTCGTCAATTACGTTCTGGCGGAAAACAATGCCATTACGGTGCTGAGTCGGGATTATGGCCAACTTCCATCTGATGATCGCCTGACGTATTTCCCGTTTGATGTGGCCAGTGAAAAAAATGAGTTTACAAAGGTTGAAGGGGCGATCCACGGGTTGGTTTACTTTCCGGGTCCTATCACTATAAAACCGGTTAAGGCCATCAAACCGATGATGCTGCGAAATGATTTTGAAATAAATCTGGTGGGATTTGTCAGATCCGTGCAGGCATACCTGCCGAATCTGAAAAAAGCAGAACAGGCTTCCGTGGTTGCCTTCAGTTCAGTGGCGGCGCAAACAGGATTGGCTTTTCATACCTCGATTGCCGCGTCAAAAGGAGCTGTCGAAGGGGCCGTCCGGGCAATGGCGGCCGAGCTTGCCCCTAAGATACGCGTCAACGCCATTGCCCCTTCCATTACCCAGACACCGCTCATGGCGGGTTTTCTGGATACGGAAGCCAAGCAAAAAACGATGGCTGAAAGGCATCCCCTGAAACGTTATGGTCAGCCTGAAGATATTGCCGGCATGGCGCATTTCCTGTTAACTGATAAATCCGGCTGGATTACCGGCCAGGTATTTTCGGTTGACGGGGGCCTGGGGGCAATCCGGAATCTGTAGATCCAGGAAGCAAATCTGGTTTTCCGCTTCGCTCCAGCAATTATCAATTCGCTATTGGCAATTCACCATTCACAATTTGCCCTTGATTCTGGTTCCCAAGCTCCAGCTTGGGAACCCGGTTCCCGGAAGCTCCCGCTTCCAGTCCCTGTCTCTTGCACCCCAAACCTTCCCCAACAAATCCAAATACCATGACCGACAAAATACCACCCAAAAACATCCTCTTCACCGGCTCCCCCGGATGCGGCAAATCCACACTTATCGAAAAATGCACATCTATCTTCGGGGCCGCCAGCAATTCCCGGTGAACGTCGAAAGGCTCTGTAGGAGCGGGCCATGCCCGCGAAGGCTGGTGCATTTTCGCGGGCATGGCCCGCTCCTACTTGGTCACCCGTTAATCACAGACACATTTCACCGGGAATTGCTGCCCTGGCCGCTGCCGCGCAGGAAAATACGGCGTCAACATAGAAGACATCGACCGGATCGCCGTGCCTTCCATGCTCCCGGAAAATGAAAATGGCGTAGTGATAATCGATGAAATCGGCAAAATGGAATGCCTTTCCGACCTGTTCAAACAGACCCTCACAAAAATTCTGGATTCGAAGCACATTGTCGTGGGCTCCATCGCACTCAAAGGCGACGCCTTCATAGAGTCAATCAAGAAGCGGCCGGACGCCCGCCTGATCCCGGTCACGGAAAAGAATCGGAATAGGCTGGTGGATGATTTTTTCGGAATCCTGACGAGTAGTGTCCGGCAATAAAAGCCTTTCGTATAATAGTGTTTTGTACTATGGTCAGTTTTCGTTATCTGTCAAAAAAATGTGATAAAAAGCGCAAATATTAAATTGCCGTTTTTATATCGCATGTAATATAACACCTTGAAAAAGCGCAAAAAGTGGCTGAATGCCATACAAAAACGATTTTTAAAGTCTTCATTTTATTTTCTTTAAAGATTTTTTTAATCTATTTACAATTAAAACAATTACCTACTTAATTCTAAATCTTCTTATTTTTTGGATAAACTGCCAAAGTATAATCAGTCACATATTGTTAATGTCGTTCAGAAAGGTATGGCTGAAATGATAATCGAATGTTCAAATTGTGAGGCAAAGGTCGATGCTAAATTTATTGCTGAATATGTAATTCTCTCAAAGGATGATTATTCCGACCCTTACAAAGTATGTTTGCTCTCATGTCCTTCCTGCAAATCTGCGATTTTAGGTGGTTGTAATGAAATTCAAATTGGGCCTGATGAATTAGGGTGGGATGATCAACCCGAGAGACTTTGGCCAGACCCAGTGAGATTCTATTCCCCCTCTATTTCACCTTTAGTATTGAAATCTATTGAAGAGGCGCAAAGATGTTATCAAGCGAAGGCATATTCCGCCGCTGCAGTGATGTGTGGAAGGGCACTTGAGGCCATATGCAAAGAAAAAACAGGGGAAAAAACTCTCTATGCCGGTTTAAAGAAATTAAAAGAAAAAAACGAAATTGATGAGCGCCTTTTTGAATGGGGCGATGTGCTCAGAAAAGAGCGTAATATAGGGGCTCATGCTTCAAATGAAATCACGTCTAAACAAGACGCTAGAGACATTTTAGATTTTGCGATTTCAATATGTGAGTATATTTATGTTCTTTCCGAAAAATACAAAGATTTTCTAAAAAGGAAAGAAAAGGCATAGGCAATTAGTGCATTCAATAAACTCTTTTCAGCGAATCGCAAAGAACCGCATCCGCTGAAGAGCAGTATTCGGGCTTCCTTAAAATCCATACCCAAACCAATAGAATCAGACTATGTTGAAAGACTTTTTTAAGCTAAACGGTCAATTTGAAGAATTTGGCGAAGAGCGAATGTCAAGCCAAATAAAGACAAGCAGGCATATAGTAAATGTCTTGTACAGGCCTGATGAACTAAACAACAAAAGAGTTGAAAATATTAAGTTTGAAAATGTTTCTTTCTCTAAAACAAGAATTGAAAAATGCACATTCAAGAACTGCGTTTTTGAAGACTGCCTATTCATAGGTTCAGAGCTTAACGAAGTCAGTTTTCATGATTGTGAAATTAAGAATTGCAATTTCTTTAAATCCAAGTTCCGTCAAATATATGGCAGACCTGAACAGTTTAAAAATGCCATAACAAATCGTAAATACTCAAATATTGCTGTGCATCTATATCAGCAGCTAAGGGAAAATTATCACAACGAGTCTCAGCGAGAGTACAAGAACGAGGCTGAATACTATTTCTCGAAATGGAAGCGAAGACTTTCATATGTAGAGGCCAAGCGAAACAATTTGAGAAGATACAAATATATACCTAACTATATTGCCTCCCTAATTTATGACATTACTCTTGGTTATGGTTACAGGTTGAGAAATCTTGTGTTTTCAACTGTTGTAATAGTTTGTTTATTGGTCACACTGAATCACCTTTGTTCTCAGTATTTATTTGTTGGACAGGAAAATCCTTCAATAATTAAATCGATTTACTTCACCATAACGACGATGGCTACTCTTGGAGCATCGGGTTTTTCCCCGTTGAGTGAAATTGGATATGGCGTTGTAACGTTAAATGTGTTGATAGGAATTAGCCTTCTTACGGCAACTCTAAACTCAATCTTTCGAAAGGTCATAAGATGACGACATTGATTGAATTTGGCAGTCGCCGCCACGGGTGTTATGATATCTTCTCGGACAAGGATATATATCTACTTTGCAGTTCATTAAGCAATATAGCTCACGAAAAAGATAGACTAATAAATCAAGGATATTCGGTAACTGTATCCACTCAAAGTCGTGCCGAGTATTTAGCTTCAAAAGGTAGCCTGTTTATCAGGCATGTCTTTTATGAAGGAATCGTCATCGGAGGCAGTAGTGAAAAAGCATCTGCTATCAAGAACCGTTGGGTTTCATCTCCAAGCTATGAAAAAGAAATTGAAGAGAACACAGAATTGCTTTCCGTACTCGAGTCAATACCATCAACAAAGGAATCGCTCGCAGTAGTCAATGACATCATTGTTTGCAGCATTAGAAATGTATTAATAAGGAAATTGGCAAATATAGGTATTTTCGTTTTCTCTTGGAAGGATGTACTAAGCCATAGCAATATGCATAACTTTATTGCTAATCAAGATGTGAAAATTATTTATCGTGCACGAAGGTATAAAAACATGTACCGCTCGGGCATTTATCCTCTTATAGAAACCAGTTTCCTTTGTGCCATAGAAGACTTATTGAGAAGGGTTATAGATAGAGACAGAAAGGTTAAATTTGGTTCCCATAGGGAGATTTTGGCAGCCCCAGAGAAGTTGATAGAAGGTTCATACTCTCAGCTAAGAGCAATTGAACTGCTTTGCTCTCATTATCAGTTTCATAAAAGCATGAAAAAGTACTCCATGCTGGCTAAAGATCCCGCATATTTTTCAGCGGTTGGCCCTAACAGGGCATTGCAGCGGACAAGCCGTTGAATGCGGGGTTCGAAAATAGAATAGAAATAACGAGCCCCGGGTCGGATTTAAAAAAGTAGTTATCTCCGGGTCGGACCTGCTGAAGTAGCAGAATATACTCTCATTCTGATTAAAAAGGGGGCTTTTTTTGGTGCTTAGCCCATTGTTTTTCGTACCGAAAATAGAACTCTAAACGAAATACGGAAGCCAAAAATTATCCTTTCACCACATCCCTCATCGTTTCCATGAACGCCTCCAGTGTCGGGGAAATCCATTTATTCTTGTGCCATATCATTAAAATTCCGGCTTCAAGATCCAGTTCGATACACGGCAGGACGACAAGTTTGCCGGCGACAAGTTCCTTTTCGACGGCAATCCGGGGAAGCATTGAAATTCCTACCCCCTTGAGAACGCATTCTTTGATCGATTCCAGGCTGTTGAGTTCGATCATGGCCGCGGGCGCCACTTTTTGTTCGGTAAGTATCTGTTCGAACCCCATTTTGTAGCTGCAATCGTGCTTCGGCAGAATAAGCGCCTCGCCTTCCAGGTCGTGAATTGCAATGGCGGGTATGCCGGCCGCAACGTGATCCGGGGGTGCCACGAGTACCAGCGGCGCCACACCCAGCAGTTCCGCTTTCAATTCGGCGGACCCGATGGACTCCGTCAACAGGAATGCGACATCGGTTATGCCGGTCCTGAGTTCCTGCTGTAATATATCGTAAGCGCATGTACTGACGTCGAATCCCACCATGGGAAACCGTTTCCGGAAGCGGCTCAATGCGGAAGGAAGATAGTGCGTTCCAATACTCTGGGGAATCCGGATCGAAATCGAGCCATGGGGCTCTTCCCACCCGGAAACATTGGCGCGTGTTTCCGCTTCGAGATCGAGCATCCTCCGTGAATACTGCATCAGCATCTGCCCCGCCTCGGTGAGCTTTACACTTTTGCCCAACCGGTCGAAAAGCGGCACACCGAATTCCGCAACATCCCCCTAAATCCCCCTTCAAAGGGGGACTTTGGACCGAGGCTCACAAAGTTAATCCATTAACTGAAAAAAAAGATCAAAATGACGCAATGCATCCACTATGTCGAAGATGCCGTCAGGATATTGGAGGGGCTGCTTTAAGGATCGAGGCATAGCTGTTGGGCTTCGCTTTGCAAAGCTCAGCCCAACCTACAGAAATGCTTACAACTCCATGTCTTTTTCGATATCCTCATCCAGGACATCGAGTATCATGCTGTGGTATTCTATTTCGAACCACTCGTGAAATTTTTCCAGGGTGATGTCTTTCGGCCAGAGCGCATCGTCGACATACCAGTTTTCGATTTCGCTCATGAACAGCAGTTCATAATTGCCCTCGACAAGCGACATGGCTTCTTCGGAATCGTCGTATTCCGGAATCAGGAGCACGGTGCAGTCCTCGCACACATCGGCTAAAGAAACCGGGTGTTCCGGATTGTGGGAATTAATCCAGTCCACCAGCGCCTGCCGACCCTTTATCACAACGATATCCCTATTAATAGCATACATGGCAATCTCTCCCGTTTTTCTATTTCACCGTATTTCCCACTTATACCAGATAACCCAAAAAACCAATTTGGTTATCTGGTAAGCTCCAGTTGCATTCATATATTTATTCAAACGATTAAAATCAAGGCAAATTGTGAATTGTAAATGGTGCGAAAGGCCGCATCGGTTGTGGTCAGACGGTACCCTATTATCGGCCTCACATCGCCGGGCGGGCAATAGGGGGCATAATGTATTTAGACGTGAATCCGGGTATTATTTGCAGGTGAATGCCCTGGCCGGAAAAAATCGTTTGAACGATTTCACGGCGAGGGATACGATACCGTTGGACACACGTTTTTGCAGTGGAGTAAAAACGAACAACGGCGGGTTATAAAAGATTTTCAACGCAGAAAAGGAAACCCCTATGGAGCAGGTACTGCCCGAGAAAATAAAGCTTCTGGAAATTTTAAAGAAACAGGGCTTTGATGTTCCGGATTTCATCTACCTTACGGTCGAGGATTTCAAGAATGAAGACTTCGGCCGACTGGAAGCGTTTTTTGAACAATCCTGCGAGAGCTTCAAGGTAATTGTCCGGAGCGCCCACCCGCTGGAATCTTTTTTCAAGAGCGGAACATTTGACTCACTTGAAACGAACACGGACACGGTCGGCGTCAAATACGCCAGAAAACGGATCGTCCAGTTGGCACAGACCGCCAAAAGACTGCAGATCCTGCGGCAGCAGAAATTTAAAAGCGCCCCTGAAGTCGACCCT
The DNA here is from genome assembly GCA_024636355.1 of Desulfobacteraceae bacterium. GTDB lineage: Bacteria > Desulfobacterota > Desulfobacteria > Desulfobacterales > Desulfosalsimonadaceae > JAGXHH01. Next base: position 10,420 of record JAGXHH010000215.1, read on the forward strand.
GAGGAAATGGGCGTCATTATCATGCCGTTTATCGAGGGGACAAAGGTCATGGCAAAAAAAATGGGGAAACACTGGGAATTCGGCTATACCAACGAATCTTCCCATAAGATCCAGTGCGAATCCTATATCACCGAGACCCCCCATGACATGAACCTTCTGGCCTTGTCGGAGGATATTCAAAACTGCCTCGGGTTCCCATGTGAAATTGAATACATCGTTTCAAAGATGAGCGATATCCATGTGGTCCAGGCCAAGGACATTTCGAGGGTGGAGCTCCTGGATGAAAACGTGAGCCGGCGGTCCATAAGACTCGACGGCATCCGCAGAGTCCGGAAAAGAAGAAATTACCGGGAGAGGGTCGTCTATGTAATGGACCACAGGGCCTTATATCTGAACATCATCAACAGGTGTGAAGATTTGGTTCTCGGATGGGGCGATTCGAACTGCACCATAGATGACGTGCTTCAGGTCATCTACGATTACGAATCCGAACTCGAAGAGTTTGCGCTCAAACATGAACGATTCTGTGTCCTGGGGTTTTCCATTAAAATACCCGACGACCTTTTCCAGATAGCGAATCATTACCTGGATGACACGCCCGAACTCCAAAAGCGCCTCACCCGTGCGTTGTACGACAACCAGTACAAAATCGACTACTTCCTGTCCGAGGCCGACACCATCATCGCCAAGGACAGAATCCGCCTGAACCTTTGCACGCATGACGCCTACGGGATCGACACGGTGAGAAATCCCGTGTGGTTTGTCTACTGGAAATTCGAGAGACAGGACCCGGTTGTCAGGGAACTCGGGAACCTCGGGTTTAAAACGGGTGACGTGATCTGCATCGATATCGATATGGATGAAAAGCCCACAATTTACCGCCTATAAAAAGCCCCATTATCCGGTCCCGGCTTGTTGACCACAGAGATCGCAGAGGACACAGAAAAAGGCATTTTCTCAAGCCTGCTCTGTGACCTCTGTGTGCTCTGTGGTTCATGTTCTTGTTCTTGCCACAGATATGATCCACCGCCGCCGATCGGCCGGAGACGGCCGTCGGAAACGGAAATCTGCTTGACAATGTGCGCAGTCGCGACCTATTTTTATTAGCTTATTCGGCTTATTGCTCATTTTGCTCATTTATTACGGCGCTGTCGCCGAAAAGGGGCTTCTGCATGAAACGGTTTTTAATGGTTGTCGCATGGATGGCAGTAGGTTTGGCTCTATTTACGGGTTCGGCAATTGCCTCTGATATCAATGTATTTGTCAGCATCCTGCCCCAGAAATATTTTGTCCGGCAAATCGGCGGTGATCGCGTGACGGTCGACGTGCTGATCCCCCCGAATTCCAGCCCGCATGCCTACGAGCCGTCTCCCAGGCAAATGGTCCGCCTGGCCGGAGCCGGCATCTATTTTACCACCGGGGTCCCGTTCGAAGCCGCCTGGCTCGACAAAATCCGGGCCGCCACACCCGGCCTGAAAATCGTTTCCATGGCGGACGGCATCGAGCGAAAGCCGATCGACCGTCACAATGAAAACGGCGATCACGGTGACGACCACGACGACGGCCATGGCCACGGCTCACTCGATCCCCATATCTGGCTGTCACCGCCCCTGGTCATGCTCCAGGCCCGCAATATCCTGACCGGCTTGATCAGAATCGACCCCGGCAACCGTAAGACCTATGAAGACAATTATGCCGCATTCATTCAAAAGGTAGTCTCCCTGGATGCGCAACTGCGCCGCCGACTGGCGGACGGGGGCAAATTCATGGTGTTCCACCCCTCCTGGGGATATTTTGCCGATGCCTACGGCCTGACCCAGATTGCCATCGAAGTAGAAGGCAAATCACCGAAAGCGGCGGAAATCGCCCGCCTGATCCGGTATGCCGAAACGCACGATATCCGAACCATCCTGGTCCAGCCCCAGTTTTCGACCCGTGATGCGGAAATGATTTCAAAATCGATCCGGGGCAAAACGGTCGTGGCCGATCCCCTGTCTGAAAACTGGGCGGAAAACCTGCTCCTGGTGGCTGACCGGATACGGGAGAAATAGAAATGGCCGCCGAACCCGTTATCGAATTGACCGACGTATCGTTTTCTTACAACGGACAGCCGGTCCTCAAAAACGTCTCCTTCACGGTGGAACAAACGGATTTTCTGGCCGTGATCGGCCCGAACGGCGGCGGGAAATCGACCCTGATCAAACTGGTCCTCGGCCTTTTAAAACCCGATTCCGGACGCATCCGGGTCTTCGGCAAAACGCCCCGCAAGGTCTCACACCGGTTCGGCTACGTTCCCCAGGACACTTCGATCAACAAGTCGTTTCCCATTTCGGTCATGGATGTGGTGCTGATGGGCCGGCTGCGCCATCACGGCCGATCCCGGGTGGCCGCCTCGGACCGAAAGCGGGCGATCAAAACGTTGGAAATGCTGGGTTTAAACGGTTTCGAGAACCGGAAAATCGATGATCTGTCCGGCGGCCAGAACGAGCGCGTTTTCATCGCCCGGGCCCTTACGACCGATCCGGATATTCTCATACTCGACGAGCCGACGGCCGGCGTCGATACCGGGGGGCAAACCGAACTCTATTCCCTGCTCAAGAAGCTCAACGAAACCAAAACCATCCTCGTGGTCAGTCATGACCTGATGGTTATGTCGAGCTATGTAAAAACCGTCGCCTGCGTCAACCAGCACGTCCACTATCACGACAGCAACGAGCTCACCGATGCCATGCTTGAAATGGGATACCAGTGTCCGGTCGATCTTATCGCCCACGGCATGCCGCACCGGATCTTGAAGACCCACAAGGATTTTTAGATTGATCGATGCCCTGCAATTCGAATTCATGCGCAACGCGCTCTTCGCCGGTCTGTTTGCCAGCCTGATCTGCGGCATCATCGGCTCCTTCGTGGTCGTCAACCGGCTGGTGTTCCTGACCGGCGGCATCGCCCATGCAGCCTACGGCGGTATCGGACTCGCCTTTTATTTCGGCATACCCTATATTTACGGGACTATCGGCGTCGCCCTGGTGGCAGCCCTGCTGATGACGGCCGTAACGCTTAAATCAAAGACCCGGTCCGATACCTTCATCGGCGTCCTGTGGGCCGTGGGCATGGCCCTTGGCGTTATCCTTCTCGATCTGACGCCGGGCTATCATGCGGACCTGATGAGCTACCTGTTCGGCAGCATCCTGGCAGTCCCCACCGCCGATATCTGGTGGATGATCGCCCTCGGGGCGGTCACGCTGGTGATCACGGTCTACTTTTACCGCGACATCCTGGCGATCTCCTATGATGCGGAATTCGCAAGGCTGCGCGGGGTGCCGGTAAACCTGCTCTATTTCACCTTTATCGCCCTCGTGGCGCTTTCCATCGTATTTATCATCCGGGTCGTCGGGCTGATCCTGGTGATCGCCCTTCTGACGATCCCGCCGTACATAGCGGAAAAATACGTCGGATCACTCCGGATGATGATGATCGTATCCATCGTGTTATCGGTCATCTTCAATGTATCCGGCCTCTGGATGGCCTACAGTTATGACCTGACATCCGGGGCGGCGATCATCATGGTGGCGGCCGCCGGATTTTTTGCTTCCTTCGGCCTTGATTTCCTGATTTCCCGTTTCCGGAAACCGCCCGAAACCGAAGAACCGGACAGGCAGCCGGCCTGCCGGTGACTCCGCTTCGCTTCAATAATTATCAATTCGCAATTAGCAATTCACTATTCACAATTTGCCTTTGATTTAATTCCGAATCAATTGTGAATTGTGAATAGCTAACTTTGAATTGCGAATTAAAAAAATCGGTTATCTGGTTCGCTCCAGTGATGGGCAACCCTAAACTTTCTGGCGCCAAAGAGATTGAGTCTTCTCTCGCAGAGACGCTGGGAGCGCAGAGGAACTCTCCGCGTCCTCAGCGGCTCTGCGAGAGAAATCATTAACCGGAGTTTTCCCGAACCAGAAAAAAAATCCTTAAATTCCGAAAAATTATCTGGTATACGCTTATTGACCGTTCAGGTAACCGAAACGGTCCAAATCTCAAAGCAATGAAAAGGTCATCGTCCCCCCGGTAACCTTTCTGGTCATTTTTCCGAAAATACATGTTTCTCGACGCAAACATCAGCCGGACATCCACAGACGGTCACTTCTATATCGACCTGCGCCGCCACCTGGACGTCTACCTCAAGTATGCCCCGTGGACGGACGGCATCCGGATATACCGCCACGATGCGGGAAAATGGGTCCTCGAACCGAAAGACCCGGACATCCCGCTGATCAACTCCGCCCACAATGCACTTCCCGCCCTGCCGATACACTGTTTCCTGAGCACCGTCCCCGAACCTGTCCGGCAGTGCCTGGCCCCGTTTTCATACCTGCAGACCACCATGCTGCGGATCTGCTCATTTTCGCCAAACGCTCGCGATCTCGCCCGAAACATCCCGCTGCTCCTCTGGCTGGCAGCAGATGCGGTGGAAAAAGAAAAGTGGCCGGAAGCATCCCGGGGCGTATCCCCGGAAGCCGCAATTGACGAGCTCCTGGGCAGAAAACGCAAACAAATCCTCCAGCTACTGTTCGGCACCGGAAACGCCTGCACGGTCCGGTTCCTGAAAAAGATCCGTTTGCTCGGAGGCGAGCGCGATGAACTCAAACTCATCGACCGGGCCATCCGGACGGGACTGCCGGAGACGTTTCGCCACTGGACAACCGTCCCGATCCATCTCCTTGCCATTCTCGAACGATTCCCGGAAATGGCCGGATCAAAACTGCTGCTCTCCTTTGCCGGCAGGCAGTACGATTCCCTGCAGAACAGCGTTTCCAAGGCGTATTCCACGGGTCGGCTCTGGGAGGATGTCTATTATATGGGCCGGGTCCTGGAAATCGGAGATGCCGCTAAAACCCTGAACACCTGCGCCTCTGTCGATGCGCTGCAACGGGTGCACGACCGGTGGACCGCGGCCCTGAACCGTAAAAAAACCATCGCTTCCTCGGGGGCTGTTTTCCCGACCCCGCCGATTGCCGGAAATCGCGATATCCATCCGATCCGGACCGTCGACGATCTTCTGGCCGAGGGGCGGCTGATGCACCATTGCGTTGGGGGATATGTTGAAAAAGTTTTGAGCGGGGCCAGCTATATTTACCGGGTCACCTCTCCCGAACGGGCCACACTGGAGCTCACCGGCTTCGGCAAACAGATGCAGATCGCCCAACTCAGACTGGCCCATAACCAGATGCCTTCAAAAAACACCTACCAGACCGTGCGCAACTGGCTCAATGCCCGACTGGCGGTGAATTAACCCTGATCCCTAAACGGTGTTTACTAAAATTATGTTCGATTTTTTGAAAAAACCATATTATAAATTCAGTATAAGACGATGCGGGTGCCGGAAAACCAACCGGCGCAGCATGACGCTTGTACTGGCGTTCATTGGCCTGTCCTTCGCCTTTTCCGGCTGCGCCACGTGGGTTCCGTCCGGAAACGACCAGCCGATTTCCGCTATGGTCGAGTTGTACCGGGGTCCGCTCGATCATCTCAATGCGGTCCGGTCCGGCACATGCCCCATGCACCCGTCGTGTTCGTCTTATGCTTTGCAAGCCACTGAAAAAAAAGGGGTTTTCGTTGGCTGGATGATGGCGTTCGACCGGTTGCTCAGATGTGGTCGGGACGAGTTGAACTATGCGCCTAAAATTCCAGTTAACGGCAAGTGGAGATACCATGACCCGATAGGGGCCAACGATCTCTGGTCGAAAAAATCCGACACGCTGCCCCGTTTCAACAGCCAACCGGAATTACAGGAGAACCCATGGGTGCCCAGACCGACATCTACCGATCCGTAAACCCCATCCGCATCATTACCGCCACGTCGCTTTTCGACGGACATGATGCGGCCATAAACATTATGCGCCGCATCCTCCAGGACAGCGGTGCGGAAGTCATTCATCTCGGCCACAACCGATCCGTGGCCGAAGTCGTCAATGCCGCCGTAGAAGAAGATGTCCAGGGGATCGCCCTGTCGAGCTACCAGGGCGGCCACATGGAATTTTTCAAGTACATGCATGACATGCTCGTGGAAAAAGGCGCCGGGCATATCAAGATTTTCGGCGGCGGCGGCGGCGTAATCGTTCCCGACGAAATAAAGGAGCTCGAAGCCTACGGCATCACCAAAATCTATTCCCCGGCCGACGGATCGAAGATGGGTCTGCAGGGGATGATCAACCACATGCTGGAGCTGATGGATTTTTCAACGGTCGACTGGCAGCACATCGATGCGAAAGCCGCCGACCGGGACAATCCACTCGCCGTGGCCCGCCTGATATCGGCTGCCGAAGACGCCCTGATAAAAAGCAACGGCAAGATCGACGAACTCAGAGACCAGATCCGGGGCCGACTGCCCGAGCGCACCATTCCGGCCATCGGGCTGACCGGCACCGGCGGGGCCGGAAAATCGTCATTGACCGATGAACTCGTGCTGCGCCTGCTCCATGACAATCCGGACCTTCACATCGGAATCCTCTGCTGCGACCCGTCGCGCCGGAAGACCGGCGGGGCGCTGCTCGGCGACCGGATCCGGATGAACGCCATCGACACGCCCCGGGTCTTCATGCGGAGCATGGCCGTGCGCCGCACCAGCTTCGAACTGCCCACCGTGCTGCCGGATGCGGTCGATATCTTAAAGGCCGCCGGCATGGACCTGATCATTATCGAAACCGCCGGCATCGGCCAGGGTTCTTCGAATGTATTCGATCTCACCGATCTTTCCCTCTACGTGATGACCGCCGATTACGGGGCGGCCACCCAGCTCGAAAAAATCGACATGCTCGATTACGCCGATATCGTGGTGATCAACAAGTTCGACAAACAGGGGAGCGAAGACGCGGTGCGCGATATCCGCAAGCAGGTCCAGCGCAACCGGAAAGCCTTTGAGGTCAAACCCGAACAGATGCCGGTATTCGGCACGATCGCCGCAAAATTCAACGACGACGGCGTCACCGCCATGTACCATTTCCTCCTCGACACCCTGGCCGACAAAACCGGCATCCGGTTTACATCGAATTTGCCGGTACCCGGCGTCCGGGAATCGTCATCCAAGTCGATCATCGTGCCACCGGAGCGCACCCGGTACCTTTCGGAAATTTCCGAAACCCTGCGGCATTATCACCAGGAAACAAAAACGCAAGCCGAAGCGGTCCGCAAGGCCTGGCACCTGGAAAAAGCGGCGGAAACCCTTTCGAAAGACAGCTTGCCAGGGGACACCGAAGCGCTGCTGGCCCGTCTCAAATCCGAAATCGAAAACGCCGAAACCGCTGTCCGGCCGGACACGAAAAAACTGCTCGATCAATGGCAGGAAACCAAGGCGGCCTACTCCGGGGATGAATTCGTCTACCGGGTGCGGGACCGTGAAATCCGCGTGCCGCTGTACACCGAGACCCTGTCGCACCTGAAACTCCCCAAAATCGCCCTGCCCGGCTACTCCGACCCGGGAGATCTCTACGCCTGGATGCGCAGGGAAAACGTCCCCGGCGGTTTTCCGTTTACCGCCGGCGTGTTTCCGTTAAAGCGCGTCGACGAGGAACCGACCCGGATGTTTGCCGGCGAAGGTGATCCTGAGCGGACCAACCGGAGGTTCCGCCTGCTGTCCGGCTCATACCCGGCACAGCGCCTGTCCCCGGCTTTCGACTCGGTCACGCTCTATGGTTTTGATCCCGATCCACGGCCGGATATTTACGGCAAGGTCGGGACCTCGGGCGTCAGCGTCTGCAATATTGAAGACGTGAAAGTGCTTTACAGCGGATTTGACCTTTCCGCGCCGAACACATCGGTGTCGATGACCATCAACGGCCCGGCCCCTATGATGCTGGCCATGTTCTTAAACACCGCCATCGATCAGCGGATGGCCCGCTATGAAGAAAAAATCGGGCGGCAGCCGAACGCAGATGAGGCCGCAAAGATCCGCGAAGAAGTCTTCTGCAATGTCCGCGGCACCGTGCAGGCCGATATCCTGAAGGAAGACCAGGGGCAGAACACCTGCATTTTCTCCATTGATTTCGCCCTCAAAATGATGGGCGACATCCAGCAGTATTTTATCGACAACAGCGTCAAGAATTTCTATTCGGTATCGATTTCCGGCTACCACATCGCCGAAGCCGGGGCAAATCCGATCTCCCAGCTCGCCTTTACCCTGGCCAACGGATTCACCTACGTGGAGTATTACCTGTCGCGCGGCATGCCGATCGACAGCTTCGCCCCGAACCTGTCGTATTTCTTCTCCTCTGGGATGGACCCGGAATACAGCGTGATCGGCCGGGTGGCCCGGCGGATCTGGTCGGTGGCAATGAAGGAAAAGTACGGGGCGGACGTGCGTTCCCAGATGCTCAAGTACCACATCCAGACATCGGGCCGGTCGCTGCACAGCCAGGAGATCCAGTTCAACGACATCCGGACCACCCTGCAGGCC
>JAGXHH010000216.1 GCA_024636355.1 Desulfobacteraceae bacterium
AGATGTGTATAAGAGACAGGATTATGAAGCTGACGGGCAAAGAGCGGGCGGCATGGCTTAAAAAATTGAATCCGTCGACAACCGATGTATACGACGGCAAGAATACCGCGACGATCACGACCCGGCTCATCGATGTCATCATGAAAAATTCCATGGACGTACGGTGCGAAGTTCTGGGGGAACTCAAGGCATTGAACGGCACATCAAAACGCCGCTACAGCCGGATGGAATACATCTCCCCCATCCACTACATCATCCGGGGACGGCTGCATAACGGATACATCAAGAATATCAGCATCAGCGGACTCTTCATCGAAGGCCCCTGTTCCGAAGGGCACAAATTGTATCCCGGCGAACCGATCAGCCTGAATTTCGACCATCCCGAAACAAAAAAGCACCTGAAGATCACCGGCACAATAGCCCGCTTCACCAAAACCGGTCTCGGCGTGACTTTTACGGAATCGTTGTAATACCGAGTTGTTATGATGTCCTCTACCGCATATCTGGCAGTCGCATTCGTGCTGCTGTGGAACTCCGGGTTCATCGGTGCGGAATATGGTCTGCCGTATACCGGACCGTTTACCCTCCTGTTCTGGCGGTATTGGGCGCTGACATTTATTCTTCTGCTGTACCTTGCCCTGCGCGGCCGGGCACGGTGGCCGGGATTTTCCGCCGCGGGTCTTGCGATGCTCGTCGGGTTCCTTGCACACGGCGTCTGGCTGGGCTGCGTACTTTTTTCCCTGGAGCAGGGCGTCCCCTCGGGAATCGTGGCCTTAGTCGTCGCTCTGCAGCCGATGGCGACCGGCGCCCTGTCCGGGCCGGTTACAGGAGAACAGACGCCCCTTTCCCGCTGGTTCGGATTGTGGGTCGGATTCTGCGGAGTGATCATCGCGGTGGGTGCCCGGATCGATCTGAGCGATGCCGGATCGATCTTCGGCTACCTCATCCCTTTCGGGTCTGTAATTGCCATAACGGCGGCAAGCCTGATCCAACGGCGGTTGGAGGTCCGCGGCCATGCCCATCGCCTCCCGGTGGATCTTTCACTTTTCTACCAGAGCCTGGCGACCGCACTTGCGGCAACGGTACCGGCGGTAGGACTCGAACAGCTTGCGACCCGGTGGGACCCCACCTTCATAGGCGCTATGTCATGGCTTATTCTCGGCGTTTCCCTGGCCGCTTATGCCCTGATGTGGCTGCTGATTGCACGGATCGATGCAACGCGGGTGGCGAGCCTTTTTTATTTGGGTCCTCCGGTCACCATGATTATGGCATGGGCCGCATTCGACGACACCCTTCAGTTAACGGACATCATCGGCCTGGCAGTGGTGGCAGCGGGCGTTGTGCTGGTGCATAAAAGCGGTTCCTTGAAGTGAATTGGAGAATCGGATACAGGTATTTTATGGCGTTGCCGAAAACGGTAGGGGCGATTCACGAATCGCCCTTCCGGTAGGACGGACACGGGGAGCGGAAAACGCCCAGCATCAGCATTTAAATGGAAACTTGCCCATGAAATCAAATATTACACTCATCGGAATGCCGGGTGCGGGAAAAAGCACCATCGGCATCATACTGGCCAAATACACCGGGCTCGGCTTTATCGATACAGATGTGCTCATTCAGACCAATCGCCAGAAGACCCTGCAGCAAATCATGGATGAGAGCGATTATCTGAACCTGCGGGCAATCGAGGAAGAAGAAATCCTGCAACTCGATGTGGAAAATCATGTGATCGCAACCGGCGGGAGTGTCGTTTACAGCGAAAAATCGATGGCGCACCTGACCGGCATCTCGAAGATCGTCTTTCTCGATGTCAATTTTGAAGAGATCAAAAACCGGATCCATAATTTCACGACACGGGGAATCGCGAAATCCGACAGCCAGTCCTTTGAGGAACTTTTCACGGAGCGCCAATTGCTTTACAGGAAATATGCAGAAATACGCATTGATTGCAATGAACTGGACCAGGAACAGCTGGCGGCGCAGATTGCAGAATCGTTCCAACCCGACAGGGGCGATTCGTGAATCGCCCCTACGAATGACCATTGTACATATGGCGTTGCCGAAAACGGTAGGGGCGATTCACGAATCGCCCTTCCGGGATGAGGCAGAATCTTCAAACGTTGTTCCGGATATAATCCAAGATCCCCCGGATGGTATTGACTGTATAATAGCGCTCCCGCTTGTAGATATCTTCCGGCAGGGCGTTTATCCGGGCGTAGACGGCGTCTTCCGCGATCAGGTCCGCGATGATCGCCTCCATGTCCGGCTCCCCCCTTCTTTGCACATGCCCTTTAACCACATCGACCCATAACCGCAGCTGATTCTTTGCCATCTGCAGGATTTCGGCCCCGTTATGATAGGCGCCGTAATGGGCGAAACAGATCTTGCGGTCCACATGCGGGGCCATGCGATCCAGGGAGGCGATGTATTCTTCGAGAATAAACCGGGGAGGCGTTGCCGGCCGCAGGTAAACGGCGTCGCCAAGATCCTGGAAGATGCCGAACAATTCTCCGGCGAAGAACAGGTCGTTAAAGGCGAAGCACTGGTGATGGGCGGCATGTCCGGGCGCATCCAGAACCTCGACCCCGCTTTCGAAATCGACATGCCCGGTCACCACGATCCGGTCGGCGGGTACCGGCTCCATCCGGCCGTAAATTCCGGCCACATCCCCCAGTACCTTGACCGATCCTTCCCAGAGCCGTTCGGGATCTACAAGGTGGGAAACCGCCTTCTGATGGCAGACCACCCGGGCCGTATCGAAACGCTCTGTTACATGCCCGATGCCGCCGGCATGGTCAAGGTGGATATGGGTCAAAAAAATCCAGTCGACCGTTTGCACACCCAGCTTGTCGAGCGCCCCGTAAAGCTTGTCCAGGGTGCATGCCGGGCCGGGATCGACCAGAAAACTCCCCCCTTCCCCCTGGTATACCCACGAGGAAATAAATTTCCGATACCCTAATTGCTCAATATCGAGATCCACGAGTTCCAGCATAAAAACCCTCCTGATTCTGCGGTTCCATTATGTTCCGGTCATCACATTATCAGCATCAGGAAGCGTTTGTCACCCCCGTTTGTCATCCTTGCTTGTCATCCCTTGACATGTCATCTTCCAGGCATTCGAAAGAAAAAGTGAATCTGGTTATCCGCTTCGCTCCAGTAATTATCAATTCGCAATTGGCAATTCACTATTCACAATTTGCCTTTGATTTAATCTTTCGACTTTTTGGTGCCAAGGAGATCGAATATCCTCTCGCAGAGGGCGCTGGGAGCGCAGAGGAATTCTCCGCGTCCTCAGCGGCTCTGCGAGAGAAATCATTAACTGGAGTTTTCCGGATAACCAAAAAGTGAATTGCAAATAAAAACCAACCGGAGCTTTTCCGTAGGATTCGTAAGGGGTCAGAAACACCTCCGGGAACAGTAGATTCAAATGAATCGACACGCAGGAACGTCAATGGCTTCACATCGGGTGCGGATTATCGAAAGTTCGCCCTTTGAAGAAAGGCAGAATCTGTCTTATTTTTATTTTAAACCGGAAGCACCGTAAATCGCGTCAAACCCGGACGGATTCACCCGGCCGGACAGATGAATTGAAAAGGGGCCGCCAATGGATACCGAAAGCAAACATCGAAGGCAGATGAACCCCCAGGAACTCGACCAGATCAAGAAGGATATGCTGGAACGAAAGAAGATCCTGTGGAACCAGATCCTTAAGGACCTTGAATGCGAAGCGAGTGTAAAACACCAGGATATCATCGCCAATTTGAGAGAGGATAACGAAAGAGGACTTGAGGATCTTCGGGAAAGCAATGCGATTAAATTCGTCGAAATCAAAGTCGGGGAACTCGAGCAGGTCGAAGATGCCTTGAACCGGGTCGAAAGCGGTGATTATGGCCGCTGCCGGGATTGCAGCCGCTGGATCCGACCCGCACGGCTCCGGATCGTACCGAACGCGACCCGGTGCATCAAATGCCAGGAGCAACTGGAACGGCTTGGAAATATTTAAGGAGGTGTCCCATGTTTGAAGCCAGACAGGGAAAAGCCTTAATGGTTAAGGTAGCAAACGAAATCGGGGTGTTGTACAGACTTGCCGCACTCGTGGCGGACAGGGGGATAAACATCATGGCCTCCTGCAACTGGGTCGAGGGCGATACCGGGGTCATGCAGCTGATTACGGATGACAACCGCCGGGCGGCCGAAGAAATGCAGAAAAACGGATACGAACCGGTGTCACTCGATGTGGTGATAGTGGAAAGCCCCAACCGGCCCGGACTGCTCAAGCATATCACGGGCCGGTTAAGGCGCGAAGGGCTCGACATCGATTACCTGTATGCCACCGCCACCCTCAAAGACAACGACTGCCTGGTTGTCTTGAGTACAAAAAATAATGAACGGGCGATTGTCCTGCTGAATGACTGATTTCGACAACGCCATTTTACGCCGTCGTACAAATGGTTATCCGTACGGGCGATTCACGAATCGCCCCCCGCCCTTGGGGGCAGGGGCAAATGTCTAAACCCCAGCGTCGGGTTGGAAATCCACGCTTGGGGTTTGGGCGTTCTGCCCCATCCCGGAAGGGCGATTCGTGAATCGCCCCTACATTGTGAGGCCGAAAATTAATAACCAGATGGCTTTAAGAACCTTGAACCGTGAACTTTGAACCGTGAACCGTGAACCTTGAATGAGAAATTCCGGATGGTCATGGAGATGCGGCCAACTACCTGGTGCTGGTCAGATTCAGAATTTTTCCTTCACGCAGCACCTTGATTTCGATCCGGGATGACGTTCCGAAACCACCGACCACGTCCTGGATCGCACAGACATTCTCGACTCTTTCGGTGACCGGAACCCCCTGGATCTCCAGAATGACATCCCCCCCGACTACAAACGTCTCATCACCGGACTGAATCGGTATGGTGCCGGCCCGCAGGCCGATTTTAGCGCCCGGGGAATTTTCGGCCACACGCTGGACCAGGAGCCCTGCATTCTGCGGCAGATTAAACGCCCGTGCCAGCGGGCCGGAAATCAGCCGGGCATTGAAACCGATCCAGATCGATTTATCCTCGAGCAGCAATGCCTTGGCCGTGTTGATGCTCACCGCAAAACCAAGCCCCACGGAACCGCCCGAATTCGAAAGGTTCCGGCTGACGATACCGATGATATTGCCGTCCATGTCAAACATCGGCCCGCCGGAATTGCCCTGGTTGATCGACGCATCGGTCTGGAGAAACTCGAATGGTGTCAGCGAACTGCACATGACGGGGGACTGGTGTCGGCCGCTGACATGGCCGACGCTCAACGTATGGTCGAGCCCGTAGGGGGCGCCGATTACAAAAATCGGATCACCGACCCGTACCGCCCCGGAATCACCGAGCCGGGCCACTTTCAGGTCCGGTGGAACCTCTACGAGCTGCAGCAATGCAATATCGGCTTCCGATGAAAGGGAAACCACTTTTGCTTCGATCACCTCGTTGTCCGTAAATTTTACAGCGATCGTGTCGGCCACGTTGACCACGTGCGCCGCCGTGAGGATCTGCCCTTCACTCGATATCACCACCCCGGAACTCACCGCCGCTGTCGGTTCGTTGCTCAGTGCGCCGGCGCCTTCAAGCGTGAAAAGTTTGACCACGGCGGGATTCACTTTTTCAAACGCATCGCTGTATGAATTGTTCCGGGCATGAACGACGGCGCCCACGGACACCGTCAGGGAAGCAAATAAATAAACGGGTATTACCAGGAAAAAAATTCTCCGGCACAACATGACGGATACCTTTCGTTAATAAGTTTTCAGAGTTTCCACTTCGCTCTTGCTCTTAATCTTGCTCTTAATCTTAATCTCAATCTTAAGCTTGACGGTCTCGTAAAAAGCTGTGTACCCCGGGA
>JAGXHH010000217.1 GCA_024636355.1 Desulfobacteraceae bacterium
TCCTTGCTGTCGGCGGTTCGCAGGTTCGGCAGTTTGATGATCCCGTCGATCCGCTCCAGGGCGCGCAGGTCGTTTTTCACGTCCACGTCCCGGGGGATATCGATCGTCTGATCTTCGAACGACTGGACAAACGGCCCCATATGATCCCGGTACCAGGCGTTGTTGAGCATCACCTGCACGATGATGTCATGGCCGTACTTGTCGGCCGTGTATTCGGCCAATGTGGCCCCGTTGCCGGTGGCGTCCATGGCCCCGCACCGGAAATTCGGGAGCCGGTCGATCATGCGCCACAGGATCTGTTCCTGCTGGCGGGTGGGGACGTTTGCCATCTCGATCATAAACGGCACCCGTCGGGTGAGATCCTGCTCGATCGATGCCGGGGCGGTCACGGCAAAGTCCCGGTGCCGGGCGTAATCTGATCCGAAAACATGTTCCCGGCTCCGGTCAAGCCCATCCAAAAGCGGGTCAAGGTTTCGGCGTATCCAGGCATCCGCCCAGGACATCCGATACTGCGGGTCCCTGGCCGCAAATTCGTTGTCCAGGGTCAGGCGCAGGATCGGCCGGACCTCTTTCATGCAGTTGGTGATCAGGACGCCGGGGATCGCCACGCCGGAGCCTTCCCTGGGGATGGCGTCGAGTTCCTCGCGCATGGCGGCTTTGTTGGCGCCGTAGGCTTTGCGGACCTTCTCGTACCACGCCTGTTTTGTTTCCGGCGTCGGCGTCCACCCCTTCATCATACAGACCCGCTCGTAGAGCCCGTTTGCCACCGCATCATCGAAGGTGACCGTAAAGACCTTGAAGGCGTACAGGCCGGCCCGGGAATCTTCCACCAGCTGGTTAAACGGGCTCTTGGCCGTGTTGTGGGTGGAGATGATTCGGACCTTGCCGCCCCAGATGATCAGCGCGAGTGCTGCATCGATGACCGCCTGGACGTTTCGGTGGAAGGCGGCCTCATCGATGTCGACAATTCCTTGCAAGCCCCGGATGTTGGCCGGATTTGATGACAGAGCCACAATCTGGAACCCGGAAGCGAACCGGATGCGGTAGGCGGTAATGTTTTTGGTGCTGCCGTCCGCCTGTTGGTCCTCGAAAAGAAACATTTCGATGCCGCGCCACCCTTCGGCCATGGCGGACGCCATGACCTTGGCGAAATGGGCGCAATAGCCGATGAACTCCAGGCCCTTGTCTTTCGTATCACCGACGTAGAAGACGTTGTCTCCGCCGGCGGCCTTGGATGATGCCGCCGTGATGGTATCGTCTAATGCGGTGGCAAATGTGATGCCGGTCCGCCGGCCTTTTTCGGCCAGGTTGAGATCATACTCATGGATCTGCCGGACCCATTCCTGCTGGTGGGCCATTAGCACGCCTTCATCGAGCGGATTGTATCCCGAGGGAATTTCCCGGACAGATGCCGGAAGTTCATCCCAGCCGATCACCCGTATGGTGTCGCCCGGCGCTTTTGCCATCTACTGCACCCCCAGGACCTGGCGGCGCCAGAAGTCCGCCTGCTCGGCGGTAAGTCCCTGGGCCTTGGCGGTCTCATCCACCCGCTCGGCGGCTTCGGCCAGCGCTTTTTTCCGGATCTCTTCCTCGCGTCGGACGTTTTCACTTGCGGCCTTTTCGAGCTTCTCGATGGCAATCGACAAATCCTTGAGCATCTTCGGCTCGACCACGCCATCGCCTTCGGCCATCTTCATTGCCGATTCAAACGCTAACGTTCTCACCATCTCGTTTAGTAATTTTCCGACTTCGCCCTGGGGTTCTGCGCCCAGCTTGCCGATCCACATCCTGGCCACCTCGCGGCTCTGTCTGAGCTTGGCGCCGACTTCTTCCATCTTGGCCGCGTACCGGTTCACCGAGCTTTTGGAGAGTCGATCCGGATGCCGTTTTTCCTCCAGGATGGCATTGATCCGCGCGGTCGCATCGAGCTGGGTGACGCGGGGATCTCGGAGCAGCTCCTGGAGCTGAACCCGAATATCGTCCGGCAAACGGTCAATGGAGGATTGCTGATGTTTCGCCATCGGCTACCCTCTCGGCCCCGGGCGTTTGACGCCGGGCACAATGGTCCGGCCTGCGGCCACATCCGCACCCCTGCCGGTGAGGGAGGCTACGTCTACCGAGGCGACATGTTCGACAGTGACCAGTTTTTGTTCGGCCAGCCAGGAAAGCTCGGTCCGCACGCGGTCCCGGCTGACTTTATGCCCGAACATCGCCAGGATCGAATGGAGGACCGATTCATTCAGGCTGTATCCGGCGTCCTCTTCGAGTGCGCGGAGGATGACCAGGCGGATGTCTGCAGTAATCAGATCAGAATAGCTCTTCATCCCTTGTTCCTGTTGTTGAGTAAGTGTTCGTTCATCAGGTCGACGGCCCGCCGAAGGCCGGTCATCGTCCCGACCAGTTCGTGCACGTCACCGTGCAGGGCTTCGATCCGGCCTGAAAGGGCCGCCATATCATGATGGGTCGGCATATGGTTGACATCGGACTCGATCCTGGTGATTCGATCACCATGCCCGTCAAGCCGGCTGTTTATTTTGGTTTTAAACGTCTTTAAATTCTGATCGGTCACCCGCTGCCGTCCGGTAATCCAGACATATATGCCGATTAGGACTGTGCCGGCGATCTGGACGATATCCACCCAGGCCCGTATGGCGTCATAGTTGATATTCACGCTAACCTCCGTTCGTGTGCTGCCTGGCATCCGATGCACCGGGTGCAATCGGGCACCGCCTCACGGCGGGCTTTCGGGATCGGATCGCCGCAGCCCTGACAGAAACAGGGTGTAGGGGCGGACCTGAGTGTCCGCCCTTGTCCGGATAGGCACGCAGGTCCGCCCCTGCGCCCCTGGACCACTTTCAGTGATTCGGCCAGAAACCGGTCGGCCATGATCTGTGCGTGATCTGCTTCATCCATTTACTGTGCTTCCTTTCGTTCCTGCCGGCACCGTTCCAGTTCCCCGGTGATCCATGCCTCGTATGCGTAGCGTTCCTGCAGCCATGCCGGCGTGACCTGGTAATTGCCATCCGGAAGCGCGATTACCTGCTTATCTGCCGGGATCACCACCAATTCGACTGGCGGGCTTTTGCGGGACCCGCATCCGGTGAAAAGCGATGCTGATATGAGCAGCATCGCCATCAGCCAGGGCACGATCAAAACGTTTGGTTTTCTGTTGGTACGGAGTGTCATTTGATTTTTCATCCAGCCAGGCAATGAGAATCGGTATAAGTACGGCCACCAGTTTGATAAGGGCTGCGATCATAAAACCATGCCGCCGGTGGCGCCGGCGCCCTTGAGCCTCGGCAGCAAGGCTTCGACATATTCTTCGGCTTGCTGGCGGGTGAGCCTGGGGGCGGCTTCGAGAACCTTGGAAACGGCCAAGTCGAGTTTTTTATTGCTCGAAAGCGTCAGATTCGAATTTTTCATCATCTTGGCCGCTTTTTCTTCGGCAAGCGTGATCCCCTTGTAGGCGGCCCGCTCGATGACGTCCTCGTTTTCAACGAGAAAATCCAGGTGGTACTTCCTGCCGATCTTGACCACGGCCCAGCCGACCAGGGCGACCAGCACGGCGTTGAGCACCGGGAATAAGATCCCATCGAGAAAACCGGCGACGGCGCCGGATAGTGGGGTTTCTGCCAGGGCAGGCATGGGCAGGGCGAAAAGGACCAGGACGAGCATGGCGGCAAAAAGAAATGCGAGTCGTTTCATTTAAAGATCTCCTTTTAGATAAAAGTGGTGTAGGGGCGGACCTGCGTGGCCGCCCGCCTAAGATTCGAGGCGATTGAGCCAGCCGGCCCGCTGCAGGGGTTTGCCCTTTTTATAGTGGCAGTAGGCTTCGCCTTTTAACGCGGAAAGAAGGGCATTCGGATACGGGCAGGCGCGCAGCACCCCCAGGGTGTTCGGCCCGATAATGCCGTCGACGATCAGCGGTTTGCCGCCGATGAGGCGAGCCACCTTCCGGCGCCAGGCGGCGGCCCGATGTGCCGGCACCTCTCCGGTACAAACCGTATTGGCAGCCCGCTGGAGGAACTTGACGGCCGTACGCTGGCCGCAATTCACACCCAAATCGAAAAGCCGGATGGCCAGTTCGGGATAAACGTCGGCGACCTGATCAATACCCGGGGCCTGCCAGTAATCGCTGCGGTAGATGCGGATGGCGTCTTCTTTGGTGAGATTCTTGATATCCAGGTGCGGATAAGCCCGCTGGCTGATGCCGTACCGGGTCAACCCGCCGGGATCTTCCTGGTCATTGACCAGGCGGGCTTTTTCCCAGCTAAGAGTTTTTGCGACGGCCACCTGGAAGGCGGATTCGGAAAGGGATTTCTGCATTCTGACCTCGCTTCGATTGATCCCCTGAATGGTTCTTCCCGGGGGCCGCCGGTCGGCCCCCGGGTGAATCAGGGAGGTAAATCATGTCAGGGTCAGAATAAAAAAACGGCCGCGATAAATCGCGGCCGTTTGGCGGGGTTTGGCATAGGTTAGCTTAGCTTAGGCTTAACACGCCTTGAATTAAATCAATCTTCTTTAATCCCTTCTGCTTCTCTACGTGATTTAATTTCGTGTTCTATCCTTTCTTGATGCAATTGAAGCAGGGCAGATGGAAGTTTGAAAGATAAAAGGATCGCATTTATTGAAATGAGCAAATATATTCTTTCTATCCATTTTTCTACAGAAAAAGGTATTTGATCTTTTATAAGTGTACTGATAAAAATTGTAACCAGAGCGCCTAAATACAATATAAACAGCCATTTTTGACGGACCAATCTCGTATATATTATATCGCTTCCGAGTCTTGCAATTCTCCATCCTCCAGAAGGAAGTGATGCTGGATCACCAATTATTGCCATTATCGCAACCAAAAAACCCGCTAAAATAGAAAACACCGTGACGATTATATTGATTGCCTCATCATTCCCATGAATTAGAGGTTGACCAAAATAAGAGCCAAGGCCGCTAAATAAAAAAACAGAAAGGCCATATTTAACTTTCTCTTTATCTATTTCAGAATTCATTGTGCGATTATGCCAGTACCTTGAAGTTGATAATAATATTCTTCAAGCTTTTCCCATGCATTAGCCCTATCAAGTGATTTCCCGAATTTTTCAATTCGGTATTTCTCCGAAACCCTCACATCATTTGCAGAAATCTCATTATTATCCCATGTTACTATTTTAAACCCATCGTCAGGATCTTCATCAGTCTCCTGTAAAAGCTTTTTCGATGCTTCGGCTAATCGTTTTTTTCCAATTATTCCAAAATCAGGTTCTTTTTGATGTTTCATCGCTTCCTTGCCATTGAACCTAATGATTACTTTGACGTTAATGTTTTCTTTTTCTTGTATTTCTTTAAGCGTTGCATCTTTCGAAAATATTCTCTTTATTTGGTCGGCTACAACTCTTTTCAAGGCGTTAACACTGTTCCCCTCTTGTGCCTTAACATGCTCTATGCTCGCTTCATACAGTGAGGAAGCTAACTGTATCTCTTTAACTCCATTTTTATTAATCATTTTTATTTTATCGATTTTTGCAACTCTTTCAAGTTCAAGAGTCCTTGCCGTTTTTTTCTTTCCCATCTTTTCCAATATTTGTAAAAAATATGCAAGTGCCACATTCTCTCTGGCGCCAGATGGGCATAGCAGAACATCATTGTCTTTAACCAAAGCGAATAAGTCCCCTTCCATAAAATCACTACCAGGAGGAGCACTGGCTTCTTCTATCTTGGCCACCAAATCATCTGATGGTTTGGACACTGTTGAAGTCGGTTGACCTGGAACGTAAGAAACAATCTGAAGATATAGCCCTGTGTTTTTACATTTTTTATAGTGAGCCCCAGATATTTCAAATCCTCCAACTCCGCCAGGAAAGGTTCTTGAAGCAGTAGTGTGAAACTGTTCGTGAGCTTTTAACAGGTACGATTCCAAGGTCCTTGCGTTTGATCCTGAAAATACCGCACGCCGATAGTAGATTTTTTTAGTTTTTGTTTTTGGTTTATCAGGCATATAAAAGTCCTTTTAAATTCAATTATTATGTTCCAATTTTTTGTTTAATGGAGTAACTGATATCTATAATTAAAAAAGCTTTAGATTGTCAACTTTAAGTACGAAAATTTCATTATGAATTCTTATCAGTTGCCTAAATTTATCATTCTGTGGTTGATTTTATTATTTCCGGCGTACGTCAATGCAAAATACACTCATCCCGAAAAGTGGTACAATAATAAATATTGTAATGGCAAAATTGAGTATATAATGCCAGACCGTACCCGCTGTGATTGCCTGACGGATACCCATGCAATAGAATATGATTTCGGGAAAAAGTGGGCCGAAGCAATTGGGCAATCTTTGTACTATTCACTGCAAACAGGAAGGCGTGCCGGTATTGTTCTAATCATTGACGACCCCGAAGAGATCCGTTACTGGATACGCCTCAACTCGACTATAATACATTTCAAATTACCGATCGATACTTGGAAAGTGCATAAATAATTTCCACTTTCCAAAAAACATATAATTAAAAATTATTGGAATACTTCAATGCCCAAAGGGAATTTGACGTTGCATGAATTGACTGGAATGCTAAGTCTTGACGCAGAAGTTATCGATTTAGAAAATCATGATGGAAAGATTATTCCTGTAGTAAAAGCATACGATGATGAGAAAGTCCATCTTCATTTTTGGTGTATTCATTGCAGGAAATGGCATGTACATGGACGAGGTGGCCCAGATGCGCCATACGAAGAAGGGCGTGGTGGATATGCGGGTCACAGAACCGCACATTGCACCGCTGACAATTCGCCCTTCAGAGTCAATGGTGTAATTTTGCATGTTGTCGGCAAGTTTGATGATTCCATTCGGGAAAAGCACAGAAAAGGCACTCCTCTACATTGCCCTAAATGCCGCAGAGAATATTCAGCTGCATTAAACGCCTGCAATTGTAAAGCAAAATTTATAAATAAGAGACGGGCATCCAGTCATCCTAAAATGGCCAAAAATTACCAGGAGAGAATAAGATAAGAAATCAATAATAAATTTGCATTAATAACCTTAAAACCCCGGCAGATCCATCGTTTGTGTATCCGCCGAATGCTTCCGCTCCCAGGTCCGGTTCCGGGCCAACCAGGAAACAAGTTCATCATACCGGACCCGATAGTGCCCCCGGAGCATGTAGGAGTCGATCGTCCAGGGGCGCACGGGGCGTTGTGTGAGCGGGTCGAGGTCATGTTCAACCACGTACCGCCACCATGTCCGTTCCGAGATTTCCAGTATCTGGCAGACCTCACGGCGGGTATATGAAGGACGCTTCGGAAGTTTGGCCACCTTAAGCATTCCATCCAGTTTCTGTACGGCTGTTTCATGATCCATCATTTTGCCTCCCGGATGCTGCAAATGTTTTTGCTTCCAATTTCGCCAGTGCCAGCACGCTCGGCTTCAGTACATCCGGCGAATCTTTGTAACCATGTTTGTTGAGCCTGAGCAACTCTGCCCGTGATATGAGCATCAGGTTTTCCAGGGCGGTGTTGGTTTTATCGCCGTCCCGGAAAGCCAAGATCATCCCTTCCGGCACCGGACCGTTTGCCTGCTCCCAGATATGCACGTGCTTGTGCTTGTACCGGGTCGGAAATCCCGTGTGTGGATCAGGCTCCGCAACTTTTATCAGGGTGTAACCGTCCTTGCTGTCGATGCGCTCCGATGCAAGCGGTTTCCGGTTCGGCGGCACATTGCCTTTCTTGAAACTCGTAATGTTGCGGCCGGTCAAACCTTTGCCTTTCGTGCCGGTATTCCACGGCTTGTGCCCTGGCTCAAAACGTCCGGTTCGCCCGGAGGTAATCCCTCTGTTTTTTACGAATGCCTTTATTTGGCTTTCCCGCATATCGGTCTTGTATATGGTATTGAACAGCCGGGTCAGGTATTCGATGCTGTTTCCGGTATAATTGTTGCGAAGAAACCGGGCCTGCTCCGGAGTGAAGATACGGAGTCGCTGGATCAGGCGATACTTATGGGAACGGCCGCATTTGATTTTGCGTTTTTTGAGTGCCGCCTCGATCATCCCATCCGTCTTTTCCGTCCCGAACGTTTTGTTGAATGCCCGAGTAAGGTCCCTGACGTGCATGGCCTGGTATCCGGCATTTAGGAATTCAATCTGTTCCGGCGTATATCTAAACCGATTCGTCATAGCCTTCTGCTCCCAGCATTTTCGGTGGATTCTTTATAAGTCCGTCATTAATGGCTACTTGTGCATCCAGCGCCAGCCTGGCATTGCTGATGATCTGAGAGGCAACGGCTGTAATTGCTTTGGACCTCGAAATCTCCACGGTCAGCTTTTCCCCGCTGAGTTCCTCTTCGGATAAACGTTCCATCTGTGCGAACAGGTGGTTGTTCAAATCGATCAGTTTATTTTTCAATTATACCCCCTATCGGTGACCATTATTTACACTCCCCGGACAAATCCCAGCCTTCCCGCTGCGCCTGCTTCCGTAGCGCGGTTATGATCTTATACAGGCTTCCGGCCGGCACCCAGGTCACCCGCTCCACCTTGCAGATGCGCTTTGCAATGCCGTCGGCATAGGCCCAGGATTTGCCGCCGACCGTGAGCAGCGCCTCGATCTTTTCAAGTTGCGCGGCCCGGCTTTTCCGGCGCCAGTGGGCGCCTTGCCTGTCCGCATTTTTCGGCCGGCCTTGTGATTTTCTGGAGACCGGCTTGAAACCGGAAGCATACAGGTGGTCGAGAACAGCATGACGACCTGCGGCTTCCAGATCGGCGGCCGAGTGCGCACCGCCGTGTGTCTGAAGCATTTCCCGGTAGGCCTCGCTTTTCGTGTCGATCCCGATCGCCTCAGCGCCGATGTGGATCTTTGCGATTTCGGCCAGGCGCCGGATTTCGGCAGGGCTTTTTGGCGTCTTTGTTTTAATGGATTTTGCTTTCATCGTTTCCGGCCTCCTCTAATTTGTCATGCCGGTGCAGGCCGGCATCCAGTTCCTCAATTTCCCCGATCTTCTGGCTGTATTGTGGCAAATTGCTCGGCAGTGTCGGGTGAATGCCATCATGCCGCAACTCGCCATTGTCGATCTTGTTAATGAGATTCACGGAAATAGCCGCCGTCTGGAGCAACCGCTTTTTCAGCTCCACTTTCCAATGCGGATTGGACATGTCGATCGCATCGACCTTTTCCAAACGTTTCCGGAACATCCGTTTAAATTCCTCCAGGCCGATATCCCGGTTCATTTTGGACCAAAGGAATTCCTGTATGATCCTGGCCGCCTCGATGACTTCAGCGATGGTCTGTTTTTCGTGTACCATTTTCACATTCTCCATCATGGCTACCAGAGATAAGCCCCTACCTCTGCGTTGAAGGTCCGATGCAGACGGGACGCCGGCATTTCACAACGCGATTCTTCACGTAATTCCTTCGCCCAATCTCTCAGCATCTGCTCTGCCTTGCCTCCGGGCACAAATCCGTGCCGGTGCAGATCGTTCAAAACCTCGGTGATAAACAGCTTGTCGTCTTTTGCTTTTCCCATGATTTATCTCCCGTACTCGATGTTTACTGGCTTGCATCATCAGGCCGGCGGCACCACCCGCCGGCGATCCCGGACTAATCCGGGATTTCGCTTAATTTCAGTAACAGGCCAGGTCGGACTCAAAAACCTTCAGGATTTTCTTTGCCTTCTTCTTCCGTTTGTTCCGCTGGCAATAATCCTCCAGGATCTCGATCAGATCCTGGCAGGTTTCTTTATCCGCCAGGATCATGTGCATCCCGGTTTCTTCTCCTTTTTGAACCATGCGCGCCACTTGCAGCATGCCGCCTCCATTCAAACTATATGCCGCCGGTTTCCAGCAGCTGTATATCCTTGAAAGTCCGCTCGTAATGCTTCCGGATGCTTCCGACGCTGTTCCAGAAGGGCGTGAAAGAATGCATCTTTTTGTCCGGGTCGATTTTCAGTTCCTTTAATGTTTTCTTGCGGATGCGTTTAAACCGCTTACGTTCCTTCTGGGTGTAAACGAATCTGGATTGCGGCCGGAGAAACATGGATTCCGGCGCTTCATGACTTGGCAGCATCCATGCGCCTTTAAACGTACCGTCAACGTATGTCATAATTCCGAGGCGGTTCTTGGTGATCAGGCCGCGTCGGAAGGTGACCTCCCGGCCGTCGACCTTCAATCTTATTCGCCCGAAGACACCGGATAGCGCCTGCTCTACTCTGTCCCATTCTTCACGGTTCATCCCGACTGCCTCCCCTCCTTATCCCTGTATGGATCGCCTGATCCATTCGTTTATGGCCCGAAGCCGTTGCTCCCATCCGGATGACAGGCGCTCCCTGACAAATCGGCAATAAAGGCCGTTGACCAGGTCGATGACCTGGTCAACCAGGTAGATCCGCTCCAGAACGGCCCCTTCGACTTCGTCTTTTTTCTCCAAGTTGCCGGTCTGCGGGCACTTAAGGCTGCTGATATTAAGGCTTTCCCCTTTGATGGTAAACCGCCATTCCAATTCACCTTTACGGTAAATCAGGTGCATTTCGGTAACTTTGCCGCCTTTGTTCAGTGCGAGCAGTCCTTCTTCCAGGCCGGCACCGTCGCCGCGAATGGTAAGAACCTCCTCTCTGTTGTGCCGGCAGTTTTCAATCACGATCCGGCTGCCGATTGACAAGGTCATAATTTCGGAATCGGCACCATCTTCGCGGATATCGTTGTCGATCCGATGCCACATCCAGGTGAGGAATTCGTGTCCGAGGAACTTGTAACGGTTGTAAGCAACGGCGATATCAAGCATTTTGCCCTCCGTTGAATGTCGTTTGGGTGATCTTGTGCAGGCAGTCGCGTTCCGTATTCGAAATCCATGGGGCGAGTTCGGCTGCGGTATAGGGGAATATGCGGATCAATCTTGCCAGAAAAGACTTGTGAAACAGGGTTTCAAGCTCCTCGTTGGCCTCCTTCTGGTTGGAAAAGAACCAGAGATCATTCGCATCGTAATTCCACACGACATCAAAGATATTCGGCGTGGCCGGCATCCGGATACAGAGCCGGTGAAGGACGTTGTCTTTGATATCCCGTTTCTCGTTTCGTGAGATTCGGTCACGGCCGGTTTCAGCCAGGCGTTTTGCAATCGCGAGGTTCACCTCTTTGTTTGTGACTTTCGCCTGTATCGGCTTTTTATCGATCCGAATGGAGAAAACCAGGAAGGTTCCAAAACAGATATTGGACGCATCGAAATCCGGCCTGTAAGGCTGATCCGCACAGGTCCATCCGACGCTTTTGTGAACCGGATCATTTTCGATTTCCTTTATGCGGTATTTCTTAAGGCCGTTCCTGACCGTTTCCATGAAAGGCTCAGCGATC
The DNA here is from genome assembly GCA_024636355.1 of Desulfobacteraceae bacterium. Taxonomy (GTDB): domain Bacteria; phylum Desulfobacterota; class Desulfobacteria; order Desulfobacterales; family Desulfosalsimonadaceae; genus JAGXHH01. The sequence continues at coordinate 11,334 of JAGXHH010000217.1, forward strand.
CGGCCGTCAACTTTGTAACGCGTCAATGACACCGCAGACGATAAGAGTTGCAACATCGGGCCACCTCCTTTAAAGAGCTGCGAGATCCAGGTTGATCTGTTTGTAACTGCCGTCACCCTGCCGTTTGTAAATTCGGACATAAGACTTGCTGCCGGACACCTGGATGCTCTCGCTGATGGCGTCCATGGCCTGGCGCCATTTCGGGTCCGTGATGTTTAACCGGCGAAGGCCGAGGATGCGGTTCGTGTTGATCTTGCCCTGTTTATCCACGTAAAAGGCGTCGTTGATCAGCGCCTTGATTTCGTCCCGGCTCCCTTCGCTCCAGTCCTGGATGCATGCATCGATCAGCTCCTTGGCAACCTGGAGCCGTTCGTCAAAAGCGATATAGTCACTGATGGCCCGGACCACCCGGTACTCGCCATCATAGGACTGGAGCTGGACGTTTCCCTTTTTGCCGCCGAACTTCACGCCGAAGCGTTCGGCCGAAAGCTGGACAAACGCCTCGATATCGGCCATAACACCGGCCTTGAAATCAGCCAGTGCCTTGGAATGCTCGGTTGCCTTGTCGACGATCTCGCGGACCAGGTCGTCACGCGTCCGGTCGATCTCGGTGACCATTTCCTCCGGGACCAGGCGGCCCTGGTTGTCCTTCATGTACCCCTGCGGGATGTTGCTGTTTTGCATCGCTATGCTCCTTTTTCACTTGAATGGTTGAGATGAACGACCGACCGGTCACCTGTTTCCGTGATCCGCAGACCGTTGCCTTTTTTCATCTCTTCATAGAGCCGGTCATACCCTTCCGGATCGGTGAGGTATCCGGCAAACGTAAGTCCCAAAACCTGACCGATCTGTCTTCCGAGGAAGCGATCGGCCAAGAGGTTGAGTCGTTCGTCCGTCATCACGGTCACATCAATATTTGGTTGCATGGGTTCTCCTCTCGCACTGCCGGCAGGCTTTATAAAGCCGTACCCTCATCGCGTTGGTGGCCGAAAACGGCCGGTTTCTGGACTCCAGGCATTGGGCCAGCGGCACCTCTCCCATTACGGGGCAATTAACTGAATCGGGGCCGTACTCGGCCGCAACCCGCTCCAGGATAATTTCCGGGTTGCCGGCATAGGTTCCTCTCAACACCTGGTTGATGGCGGCAGCACTTCTGCCGACCCGGCGCGCCACCTCCGCCTGGCTGGATGCGGCCACTGCCGAGCGGAGCAGCTCCAGACGGTCTTTACTCGTCATCGTCGCCCCCTTTCGGCCAGACGACTTTCTCTATATTCGGATCGTAAACCTTGCGCCCACGGCCATTGCTGCGAAGCATCGGCGGTTTCGGTCCGGTATACCGGCTGGCCTGGAACCGGTACCGGGCACGGGTGCTGCGGGTAGCGGGTTGAGTCCGGAAGACATACCCGGCTTTTTCCAGGTAATTCAGGTAAACCTTGACACTTGATTCGGACACCTGGTTGGCTTCCGTGCTGGCGAACACCGTCAGTCCCCGAACGGTAAACTCCCCTACAATCCGCATAGTGCGCCACATCTGTTCCCGGCCGACGCCGACCGTGTTCGGCGAGCCGTCTCGTTTAACCACGGGCGGCTCGATGCCGCAGTCCTTAACGAGGCGGTAGGTGTCCGACGGGTGCCGCTTTTCTGCGGTCATTGCCTCGCCGGTGCGTTCCAGGTGGCCGGAATTGACCCAGGAGAGAATCAGGTCCCGGACGGTCGTCTTCTTAAGCTCGGTTTCAAGAAATATGTCATGGATCGTAAAGCGGTCGGCATTACGCCGGATCGCCGTCCACACGATTTCCCTGCGTTTTGCAGTCGTAAGCGATCGCTTTTTTCTCGCGTTTGCCATTTGCTATATTCTCCTTGCCGGTGCTTCACCGGTGAAAAAAGAGCGGCTACCCCACTGTTTGGCGTCAATTTCATCCAGCCCGGAAGAAAGCGCTTCGCCGGCCACGCGTTCCAGATTGACGCAGATCCGCCGGGCCGATCCGTGGGATGCCTTGTGGAGATCCGTCATTAAGTCATCGGCAATCTTCACCTGCCGGCAGTAAAGGCGTGCCAGGTGCCGGGCGTCCTCAAGATCGCAGGGCTGGGCCGGTACGAAGTCGAGAATCCGGCCGTGAAAGCGCTCCCAACGCTCCAGCTTTTTCGGCAACCGTTCCTCTCCGATGAGCAGGATCGCGGCCCCGGAGCCTTCGTACAGGTCCCGGATGATCTCCACTGCCGACTTGTCGACCAGGTGATCCATTTCGTCGATGATCAGGGGCCGGCCGGACTTGGCGAGCTGCTCGCAGATCACATCCGTCATCTCGTAAATGGTTTTCGGTGCGGGGATGCCGATTTCTTTGAGGATCGCCATGAGCGTGGCCTTCTTGGTCCAGGTGCTCTTGCACTCGATGTAATAGGCCCGCTGGCGGTTGGCCGTGTAGGCGGCTGCCGTCGATTTGCCCCAGCCGGACGGCCCGTAGAAGACCACCATGCCCGGCAGGTGATAGCTGCGGTTGACGGCGCGGTCGAGAGCCCCGGCGCACAGACTGATGTTGGTAAGGGGGGCGACGGTGTTGCAAAATTCCGGATTTTGTGACATGCTTCCTCCTGTAAACGCTTTCGTTTATGCCCTTGTAAAGGGCGCTTCAGTAAGGGCCGTGGGGTCAGCCATGGCCCTTTTTCTATTTGGCGATGCGCTCCGGCGTATCCGTCCCGCCTAATTCTTCTTCAACGGAGCGAAATGCCTTGTAATAAGGGTCTTTCCGGAAACTCTCCATAAACCGGTGCTCCCGGTCGGAAATCGACTCACCTGCGGCATGGCGCCGTTCCAGTTCCCGGCACAACCGGTATTTGCCCTTGGCATCATGCGGGATTTCCAGGACGTTTTTGGCGGCGGTGCGTGGCGTCGTTGCCTGCTCCTGTTGCATTTCGATGGCAAGGCGGTTTCTGGCCTCGATGATTTCCGGCGCCGGGTGGATATCGATGACCGTGTTGCCCCGGCGTTCAAGCTCTATTTCTTCGAGCTGCTGTTGCTTGAGCTTGGCCCGGCGCTTGGCGCGGTTGTCTGCGGCCTCCTCGATGGCCGATTGCGGATAGTAGCTGCTCTTGTTCTTTTCGAATCCGGCGCGGCAGATCAGCCGTTCATCCAGGTCGCGGACATAAACGAACGAACCATCCTGGGGTTCGTATTCGACAAAGACCTCCTCTCCGGTGTAGTGCTTGAGTTCGCCGTGATAGTAGACGTTGTTAAACAGCCGAACTTCTCCACGGTTGGTGGTCTTGATCACCCGGGGCCGGAACAGGTCGGCAAGCTCATCGGCGGTCACCTGGTCCGGCATCCAGTTGCGCGCAAGGAACAGGTCCCACATTTCATTCGGTGTCATGTGACGGCGCCGTCCGGCTTCATCTGTGATCTTTGGCAGTTCGGAATGGGGACGGTTGTTGTACCTGTCAATGGCTACCGACGCGGCAAAGTCCAGGAACATCTCCCAGCTCATGAGCATCTCGGATGTACCGGTCTTCCGAACATCCTTGTCGAGCTGCCGGGTGGTCTTATGCAGCACGGCGCCGTCCATGGTCTTGCCGGTATACGTTGGCAGCTTCTTGGCAGCCCGAATCCAGCAGGATTTCTGGAACCGTTCAATCAGTCCCCGCGCCTGGGTATTACCCTTGCGACCGGTTTCAAAAGTGATCCCCAGCCGGGCGTACCGGCCGAATGCCGGGTGGGAGTTGACATGGGCTGTGTTGCCGGAGCCAGGGTCGGTGTAGAAAATATAGGGGATGCCGGCGTTCTGAATCGCATGACGGAGGGCGTCTGCCACGGTTTCCGCCGACTCGGCAAGCCCGGCACTCCAGCCGATCGCCTTGCGTGTCGCGCAGTCGACCACCGCGCATACCTCTGGGTGAAACGGGCGGCCGTGGGCCGGGTGGGCCACTTTCGCCTTGAAACTGTGGCCGTCGCAGGTGACCACATCCAGTGGCATCAGTTCGTCGGTGGAGCGCCGGCGCATCGGCATCAGCGACCGCAGATCGTTTCCGGTTCTGCGCCCCCGTTCCTGATCCACATTGCTCAGCTTCTTTAAAAATCGGTAGCACTGGCTTTGAGACGGCATGTCGATTCCGGGCGGCAGAACCTCTTCCAGATCTTCCAAAGCCTCCGAAACGGAAGGTTTTGCCGGCTTGCGGTAGCATTTGAGAAAATACGGCGCCCATGCGGGATCAGGCGCTTTGGCCGGTTCCTTTGGCGCCAGTGCGGTGACACCTTGCGCCCGGTGCCGTCGCCACCGCAATATGGTGCTGCGGGACAAAACCTGCTTGCCGGCCTGTCCGCCGTATCTGGCGTTGGCGATCGGAATCAGCACCTGGATTTGCTCCGGCAAGGTGCCCGCCTGGGCATTGGCCACGATCTTCTTAATGGCCTTGTTGAGCCCGATTTGATCCGCCAGTTGTCCCACCAGGTTAAGAATGGTGCACCTGGCATCCATCGTATCCCGCTGCCATCTGGCCAGCGTTGCCGGCGCCGGAAGCGGCTCTTCCGGGGTGACGGCGGGGTAGGTTTCGGATGCTGTGGTGAGCACAAAATGGGACGGCGCATCTTCTGCCGCCGCAAAAATCAGCGCCTCCCGTGTTTCCTCCGGCAGGCTTCCGATGTTATATTCCCGTCCGCCGCCCCGGCCTTGGCGTTGGCGGTGCTGCCAGTTTTCGCGTTTGGCTTTTTGGATGACCCCTTGAATGGTGCCTGGCATTTTCGGCTGGTGAATGAGCTCTTTTGCCGTAAACCACTCCTGGCGTTCGATTTCTGATAGATTCCGCATAAATCAGAGCACTCCACCGAATACCCGGGCATAGGTCTGTTCGCATTCTTTTACAAATCTGGCCGAAAGGGTCCCGGTCGCTTTGTACCGGTTCAGGTGATCGATACAGTCGTTGCACTTCCGGATCAGGCCAGATTTCCCCTTCTCGAAAGGCATTTCCTTTATTTTTGCCAGCAAGGCATTCAGTCTTTCGATGGCGTCATGTTTTTCCATGCCTATTCCTCCAGCTCCTTGAGCAGCAGTTGCCGACGGCGTTTGCGATCTTTCGCCGCCCGGATCAGTTCGTCCTCCTTCTGGATCTCGGCCCGCAACGCGTCCGGGCCGGGCAGGACGAACAGCCCCACCAGTTCACCCATGATGACCAGGGGGCTGTTGTCCTGTGTGACGTGACAGAAGGCGGGCAGGTATTGGGCGGGGATGTGGCGGCCGTTTCTGCCGCCGGCAGCGTCGGAATGGCGCGTCCAGGAGTAGATCTGCTCGGCCGTGATCGTCTCGTTCAACAGGTGGCTCATCTCTCCGGCGATCTGGTGCACCGAAAGCGGTGCCCCCTTAATTGCCGATCGGAGCGATTCCCGGAGCCGGTCGGTGCAGAAAAAGGCGCCGCCCTTCGGTTGGGCCGATTCCGCGGCCTCAGCCTTGGCCCGGTTGAGGTAATCGAAAATCGTTAGCTGTTTGTCGTCTATTTTTTTTGACTTTTTAGACATTGACACACCCGGACGATAGAGTTTAGAATCGTGCTGATTTTCGATGGTTACGTTTATCCGAAATACCGCCTTCTAAATACTCGTAACGCAGGCGTTCCCGCTTTTCACCGGCCTGTCGTTCGATCTCTTTTTCGATGAGTTTTAGAATAAAGTTGTCAGCGGTCTCGCCCCACACCTGGTAATACTTCAGCCCCAGGTAGTCGGCGATGTCCTGCCGAATGTGCTCCCAGGTCCGGGTGCCCTTGATCACCTTCTGCACCGAATGGTACCCGCGCCCGATCTCATCGGCCATGCGCGGAATGCCGATCCCTCGGATTCTGAGGAGTTTTTGGAGGTTGTTCATTTATTCACCATCAATTTGAAAGGATGACCAATGGATGATTTTGAAAAAACCATTGCTTCAAGACCCTTATGTTGCCCAGGTGTTGACCCTGGCCAGCCAGATGCGCCTTGAAAAGAAAGCCAAGGGTGTTACAAGTTCCAGTGACCAGATCGAAGACGCTATTTACGAGATTCGGAATCAGAAGCTGCGCGTGCTGCGGTCTCGGACTCAAACTCAATGAAATCCGGGTTGATCACATCGATTCGGTGCGTTGTTTTGATAATCAGTTTCGCCTGATTAAGAACGTGCTCGGCCAGGCCGAGCGGCAGGCCGTCCAGCATTCGGATGACGCTGGACGCTAATCTTGTTGACCTGGGCATCGGTAAGCTCTGGGGAGGCGTTTTTTCTTTCTTGATCTGTCATGTTCGACTCCTCTCTTTTTTTGGGTGGTTGAATCTATGAAATAAGTAAGTATGGACAAACCGTATACGTAAAATTTTACTGCGTCAACTAAAAAATTACTGTTTAAAGTTTATAAAACATTCTTCTTTACGGTTTTCAATATAAACACTTGTAAACTATAAGGATATACAACATTAAACCGCGTTATATAGTTTTAAAGTTCATTTTAAAGTTCGTTAATCAAACTTTAAACATACTATAAGGATATTCCGATGGGGATTGGGAAACGACTTAAAGAAGTTAGAGGCGATACAATCCAAAAAGATTTTGCCGCAAAAATCGGAGTAAGTCTTGGAGCAGTCCAAAAATGGGAATATTCAGATACTCCACCAGGTGGAGAAGCATTAAGGAAGATCTATGAAATATTTGGCATAAATATCAATTGGCTGCTCTCAGGTGATGGCCCTAAACACAAACAAGACGTTATGGATGAGAAGAAGCCCGACGAAAGCTACTTTGACATGGTGCCGATGGCTGTGGCCCGGCTCAATGCCGGCGGCGGCAGCGTGGTGATATCAGAAGGATTCAAGGAGTCTTATGCATTCCGGAAAGAGTGGGTCAGCCGAATTGCCACCGGCCGGAAAAAAATCTTTCTCATGCAGGTCGAAGGCGACAGCATGCAGCCCACGATTTACGAAGGCGACACGGTAATGATCGACCAGGGCCGCACCGACATCCGCACCGGCCGCATATACGCCATCGGTGTCGGCGACACCATCATGGTCAAGCGCCTGGAACTCTTACCGGACACCACCATCAAGATCCGCTCCGACAACCAGGCGTACGACCCTTATATAACAGACGCCAGTAACATTCGCGTCATCGGCCAGGTCATCTGGTTTGCACGGGAACTGGTAAAGCTGGTAATCAAAGAATAACTTAAAGGAGGGAGGGTTAAAATGGCGGAGCCTGAATTGTTTGCAAAAGGCATTAACGGGCAATTAGCGCTTTATTCAAACAAACTCTGTATTCTAAGGAAAGGTTTTACAAGCGTGATGTCCCAGGGCTTAAAAGGGGAGAAATCCATACTCCTTTCCTCAATTTCATCCATTCAGTTAAAAAAAGCAGGCCTGCTCACCAACGGATATATCCAGTTCTCATTCATGGGCGGCCAAGAAGCAAAGGGCGGTATATTCCAGGGCGCAGCGGACGAAAACACGATACTGTTCAGAAAAAAGCAGCAGGCGGCCTTCGAGGAGATCAAGAACCAGATTGAGAATCGCACCGCCTCAGAAGCCCCGTCAGGAAAAACATCTGATGCCGATGAACTTACAAAGTTCGCTGCCCTCCGCGACAAGGGCATTCTCACGGAAGAAGAATTCCAACAGAAAAAAAAGCTGGTCCTTGGTCTCTAATTGGTGGTGCCAAACCGGGCGCCAAAAATCAAAAAAGCACTTCATTTTTCTTCGTGCACGGTTTGGCACCACTTAACCCTTAAAAATTTCCCCGAACCAAAGCCACCCCCCGCCATTTCACATTCCCACGCTTCCCCGCCATTTCCCGGCCATTCCCACCTCTGGTGCCATACCGTTCAGTAAATCACAGTCCACCGATTTCTTTCAAATCGCCATTTGACATCCATTGGAATCATTCCAATTTTGAATTCAGAATTGAGCGGGCCCTTTGATTAAATTGCCTTCCGTGATTCTTCCGGACCATGAGTACGGTCCCGGGCAATTGAAAACCGGGGGCAATTATTTATCGGTCCGAGACTTCGCAATTTAAGTAAAGCATTAAAATGGAGCAGGAAATGATCGTCAGCGCAATTGACGGCCGCATTCGCTGTGTCGAACCGGAATTAAAAAAGAATTCAAAAGCCGATGCTATTGAGAAAAGTATGAGGATGCTCGAGGGTGTCACCTCCGCAAAAGTGAGCCGACACACAGGGAGTCTGCTTATCCATTATGACAATGCGGTGACATCCGGGCGGACGATTCGGAGATTGATCAATGAACGGCTGAAACAATCGGGCATCGGGTCGGGTGTGCATTCGCTCGATCGTCCGCCGGTACGCAGGTATGTCAAATTCGGCCTGTTGGGAACGATAACCGGCAGTATCGGTTTTTTGCTCCTCAGTTCCGAGCAGTGGCATTATCGTGTCGGAACAGCATTCCTGGCGCTATTGCTGGTGCACGTCTTTCAGAATCGCAGGCGCATCCTGAAGTAACCGGAACATTGCGTTTAACCAATCGAGGCGGGGGATGAGCAGTGATCCATCCATTCATCAATCCTTTGGCAATGCTGCTGGCAAGTGTTCGCACAAAAAGCGCGAGTTCTTCTTACCTGCCGTCATACAAGGGGGTGGTTGAACCCGTCCACTCCGTTCCGGGGAGACTGCGCCTTCATATTCCCCTAACGGCAAGGGACGTCAAAGCGGCCGACCGCCTGAAGGATATGGAGCGCATCGAGTCTGTTTTGTCGATTCAATCGAATGCGGTGACCGGATCGGTCATCATCCGGTATGATCCCGCTGCGGTGGAGCCGATGATTCTCCTTGGCGCTGTCATTCGGATTCTGGGGCTGGAAAAGGAAATAGAGACAAGGCCGCAGCCGCTTTTGTGGCGTGAATTCAAGCTGGCGGGTCAAGCGGTAAACGACTCCATTTACCATACCAGTGCAGGTATCCTGGATTTAAAGACGCTTGTGGCATTAGGCCTGATGGGAACCCTTGCCAATGGGCTTGTCACCCGCTCTATCCGAATATCGACGCCGGGCGCCTTCACACTGGGATGGTGGATATATCAGCATCTGTTTCTGGAAAAACCATCATGATCCTGCAAGAGATTTTTAAATATGCATTACAAAGCGGGCGGTTTCAGATCGCCCACCGGATGCCGGGGCGCCTTCGGTTGATTGTCCCTGATCTCGCCCGGGTGCCGGATGAATTCGAAAGCCATATTGCCACAGCCCGGAAATTGCTTGAAAGGCTTCCGGGGATGAAAAGTGTTTCCGTGAACAGGATGACCGGAAGTATGCTGTTCCAGTACGATGCATCCCTGGTATCGGAAACCGAACTGCTGAGATGGCTGGAACGGCTCATGACAGATGGGTTGAAAATATTCGGTGAATTCAATTCCGCAAAGGATGTCCATGCCGGATTGTCATCACTTCAGGCCCATCTTGGCGCTGTGATCGAACGAATGAGGATGCGGCATGCTGCAACAGAGAAAAACTGAACCGCTGCTGAAAATAACGCTCCTGCACGCCATTGAGGGACGTGTCCGCATAGGGTGCCGGGCACTGTTTTACCTTGCCGACCACAACGCCGACATCCTCGATCGCTTGTCGAGCATTGACGGGGTTTCTGAACTTTCCATCTCCAACCTGACGGCCAATATCCTGATTCGATACGACAGCAGCTATCTCGACCAGGCATCTGTCATAGAGGCAGTAGAGATCAACCTGGCGCTGTATTCTTTCCACGCCCATCGGGGTGAGATTGCCGAAAGGAATAAAACGGCCGTGGCGGAACGTGATGTCGGCTCGGAAACGATCTCATCGATGGTCAGGGGGCTCATCGCAACCACTGCTGCCTTGGTGTTTTCGGCGGCTCGCCGCGGGAGGCCGTTTACCGTGGCCCCTGGATTGGGGCGGCTTTCCAGTTTTCAGGCGTTGACCACACTGGTACTGGCGCTTCCTATTATGCGCAGCGGCCTGCGTGCCATACGGACCACCATGCGCCCGAATGCCGACAGCCTGAGTGCTGCGGCCATTATCACCAGCGTGCTGAGCGGCCAGAGTGGTTCTGCGCTGGCGATAATTTATCTGCACCAGATTGCGGAGTTGCTGACGGCATATACGATGAAGCGGACCAAGTCGGCCATTCGTGAAATGCTCGCGGGAGATAAGGGCTATATATGGCGATTAAAAGAGGACGGAACTCTGGAGAAAATCGCTTTGGAAGATGCCCGGAAGGAAGATAACGTCGTCATTCATACTGGTGAAAAGATCGGGGTCGACGGTGAAGTCATCCGGGGTACCGGGCTTGTGGACCAGGCGGCGATCACCGGTGAATACCTGCCGGTCATCAGGAAAAAAGGGGATGCTGTTTTTGCGGGTACGACCGTCAAGGAGGGTAACCTGACCGTCAGGGCCACAAAAGTAGGCGCAGAAACAGCGGTGACCAATATCATCCGCATGGTGGAAAACGCCACGGAGAACAAGGCGCCCGTCCAGAATCATGCGGATCGATTTTCGTCGTTGCTCCTGTTTTTAAACATTCTCCTGTTCGGTGTCGTCTATGGCGCCACCCGGAATATGAGCCGTGCCCTTAACATGCTGGTGATCGATTATTCCTGCGGCATCCGCCTGTCGACCGCCGCCGCATTATCCGCGGCCATCAATACCGCGGCCCGAAACGGCGTTTTTATTAAAGGCAGCAGCTATATCGAAGACCTTTCACGGGCAGATACCCTGGTACTCGATAAAACCGGCACCGTAACCAAGGGCGCGCCGGAGGTGGTGAGCGTGATCCCGCTCAACGAGAAACTCACTATAATGGACGTGATCCGAACAGCTGCCGCCGCGGAAGAAACCTCTACACATCCCATGGCACGGGCCATACTTGCCAAAGCAAAATCCAACGGATGGTCGATGCCCAAACATAGCGAAATCCACATCATCCCGGGAAAAGGGGTGGAAACGTCAATCGGGCGAAGCGTGGTCCGGGTGGGGAATAAGAAGTTCATGAACGAAAACGGCCTGCACACCCACCCGTTCCGGACTAAAGCCCAGGCAATGGCCCTGGCCGGCGAGAATATCGTCTACGTAGCGAAGGGAAAAGCGGTAATCGGTGTCCTTGGGATTTCGGATCCGTTGCGGGACCGGATGAAAAAATCGCTGAACCGGTTGCGACTGGAGGGGATCGACGACATTGTGATGCTGACCGGGGATCTGGAACAGCACGCGGAAATCGTCGCAAACCGTATGGCCATGGACCGTTTCGAATCCGAGCAGCTCCCGGAAGACAAAGCCCGGGCGGTTGTCCAGATACAGTCCGAAGGGGGCATCGTCGTTATGGTCGGAGACGGGATCAACGATGCGGCTGCACTGGCGTATGCGGACGTCGGCATTGCGCTGGGCAAAACCCGCACCGACATTGCAATGGAAGCCGCCGATGTCACCATTTCGGGCGACAATCCAATGATGCTGCCGGCGGTGGTCCAATTGTCAAAAAGCACCATGCGGATCATCCGGCAGAATTTTGCGACCGCCATCGGCATCAATACAGTCGCCCTGGCACTGGGCGCCGTCGGCGTTCTGCCCGTTTTCTGGGGGGCGGTGCTGCACAATTCAAGCACCATTCTGGTGGTGGGCAACTCACTTAGAATGCTCTGGTATGAAATGTGATGGCGTCGTTATCAGGAATATACGCATGGAAACCAATTTGACACTTCCGATCATCACCATCCTTCATTGTCTGCCGGACCGGGTACGTCTGCATTTTTCAGTACCCCCTCGCAACGTAGAAAATCTGCGGGAAAACCTGCTGCAGGACAGCCGGATTTGGCAAATGACCTACTCGCCCGTTTCCCGGACCTGTGTTCTCAGTTACGACCACAAGGATGTCGAGCTTCTGCATGTCCTTAAAATGATTGTGATTCTGCTGGCAGATGAATACCATCGCCAGCCGGTCTATATCCTTCCAAAAGATGTCTATCGCCTTTCTCCGCTTACAACGTTTTCTGCAGTGGCTATATTAGTGGCGTCAATTTCAAGGCTTGCGGGTCTGAGTGCCACGGCGGGCAGTCTTTCAGGATGGACGGCTGTGGGCTCAACGGCGGCGGCCGTGATCGAACATGCCTATATTGAAATTAAAAGAACGGGAAGCTTTGACCCCGAAGCCCTTTCCATCGTTTACCTGATCAATTCCGCCGGAAGACGGGAATTCATCAGGGGGGCGCTCTTTACCTGGCTGGCGTCCTTCAGCCGGCACCTGATGCGGTTTCCGCACCTGGACGGCCTGAAGATGTCGTTTGTTGAAGGATTCAACGAGATGCGAAAGGAAAAATATCTGGATGTCGTAACCAGCGGCAGTATTTCCATGTCGAGTCTCGAGGGGCGCAGTCATTGCTGATCAGCCGGTTAAACGATCCTGAAAACTGGCCGTCCGGAAATGAAATGTTCTGTTCATGTTCACGGAGGGCCACTGACCAATAAAAGGAGTAAGTTTATGCTTTCAAATCGATTCCTTTACGGCTTTATGGCAGGCGCTGCCGTTACGGCGAGCGGCTATTATGTGTACAACCGCAACAAAGATAAAATCGATGCATTATTGCGGAGCCAGGGCATCAATGTGCCTGCAAGTTCTCCAAAAGATTTTACCAGTATGAAGCTCGAGGAGTTGATCGCCACGAAAGAACGGATAGAGGATCTGATCGCAGAAGTTGAGTTTGCCAGGAAGCAGACCGAGTCGGGTATATAGCTTCCCGACCGGTTCCCGGTGATTTTGCAGAAAGGAACTTGTGTCTTTGTATCGGTATCGCTATCGCTATCGGTATCGAAAACTTTTCGATTTCGATACCGATAGCGATAGCGATTTCGAATTAACTTCCTTGGAAGCTGGCCAACTCCGCTGCACGGCGTTTTTACGGGAAGGAACTTTCCATGTTTTTTCGCTTTCCTCGTTGTCAGTGAAGCGATAGCGAAATGGTTGTCGTTGTCGTAATCGAGAAGCGGCGATTACGACAACGACAAGGACAACGACAACGAAAAGGATTCTATCCCGAAATAGCGAGTTCCTTGGAGGTGTTTTAACCACAGAGGGCACAGAGAACTGCTTTTTTATTACAATGACTTATCTCTGCGACCTCAGCGTTCTCTGTTTTGATTTTACGGTTTCATCACCTTTGATCTCCAAACAGATGGATCGAATCATCGGGCGCATATCACGGAGGCGCTACGTGACTGTATTATCCGTGAAGTTGCCCGACTCGAGGCGTTGTAAATTCGAAAGGATTTGTTTCGGGATTTCGCAGCTTTTACCCTTCCGGTAATCGTAATAGACAATCAGTCCTTCACCTTCTGCTGCAATCTTCGAAAGTTCTTCGCTGTAAACCTTGTATTGCATGACAAAACTTTTCTTTTCGATATTCTTCACCATGGCGGCTACCTGGATTGTGCCGGGATAGGCAAGGGGCGCCCGGAAGTTGCAGCTGGTCGAAGCCAGGATCGGCCCGATCTGATGAGCCTGCATGTATTCAATTACCTTGATTTTTTCAAAATAGGTAATTCGGGCGTCTTCAAAATATCGAAAGTAAACCGTATTGTTGATATGCTGGAAAGCGTCCATGTCTCCCCAGACGAGATGCTGTTTTATTGCCACCGGGTATTTTCCTGCCAAGTCGTCCATGATTCCTCCCGATTCTTGAATAACAAAAAAAATAAGCGCTTGCCGCATGATCGGCTACCGGCTGCTGCATGTGGTTGTAATTCCCTGCGGAAAGGTTTAAAAAGAATTTTCCCGCGACAGGGATGATGCTGAGCAGTATGGATATGAATAAAACAATAATTCCCAAAATTTGAGGTGCGATTTGGCAAAAAAACGACGGCCGCTGACGCCGGCATACATCTTTTTTTATCTCCTGTTTCTGCCGGATACCTGGCGGATACTGATCGGGATCATCGCCTCGGTTCTGCTGACGCCGTTTGTCCTGAAGCCGGAAATGGAAGGCAGCAGCCAGATCGTGCTCTTCATCATGATGGCCGCTATCGGGTACGCGGTCTCAGGCGTACCCGCCCGGTGGATCACCGGATACTGGAAGAAGTTTTTTCTGGGGGACAAAAGACACTGATTGCGCATGCCGGGATAAGAAAGGGGCCGATCTGATCAGATCGGCCCCTTTCTTATCCCGGCATGCGCAATCAGTGTCTTTTGTCCCCCA
>JAGXHH010000218.1 GCA_024636355.1 Desulfobacteraceae bacterium
CGTTTCAACAGGTCGCCGATTCGGATAGCGCCATCGAGAAGACTGAATTCGGTATGGACGTGAAGATGAACAAAACTGGGGGGAGCAGATGTCATAATTTATCTGGAATACCCGCGACTTTTTGGGTTTTTGTGAAGAATTCAGGAGCCAGAATCCAGAATCCAGAAGAAAACCGCATTCGAGTAAGATTCGAATCAGACCAGAAGATGCTATTCTCTATTCTGACTTATTCTGACTTCTGGCTCCTGGATTCTGGATTCCATTTCACTAATCCAGGCTGTAATTGGGCGCTTCCTTGGTGATGATCACGTCATGGGCGTGGCTTTCGCGCAGGCCGGCCGGGCTGATTTTAATGAACCGGGCCTTACTGCGCAGTTCTTCAATGGTGTGACTGCCCACGTAACCCATTCCGGATTTCAGGCCGCCGACGAGTTGATAAATGTTTTCCCCGATGGTGCCCCGGTAAGGAACCCGGCCGACAATACCTTCGGGAACCAGTTTATCGGCTTCAACCTCGTCCCCCTGGTAATAGCGGTCCCGACTCCCTTCCTGCATGGCTTCAAGGGATCCCATTCCCCGATACGATTTGTAGCTCCGGCCCTGGTAGATAATTTTTTCTCCAGGGCTTTCCTCGGTGCCGGCAAAAAGCCCGCCGATCATCACCGAATGCGCACCGGCGCCAATCGCCTTGGTGATATCGCCCGAATACTTGATGCCGCCATCGCCGATGAGCGGGACCCCTGTTTTTTCAGAAACGGAACGGCAGTTCATGATGGCGGTCAACTGCGGGACGCCAATGCCGGCGACAATCCGGGTGGTACAGATCGATCCGGGGCCGATGCCGATCTTCACGCCATCGACGCCCGCTTCGATAAGCGCCTCGGCGCCTTGTGCCGTGCCCACGTTTCCGGCGATCAAATCGATGTGAGGGAACATCTTCTTGAGCTTTTTGACCGCATTGATGACGTTTGCGGAAAAGCCATGAGATGTGTCGATCAGCAGAACGTCCACATCGCACTGGATCAGGGCTTCGGCCCGGGCTTCCATATCGGCGCCGACGCCGATGGCCGCACCCGCCCGCAGCCGGCCGAGACTGTCCTTGCAGGCGTCCGGATATTTTTTCAGCTTCTCGATATCCTTTATGGTAATCATACCGGTCAGACGGCCTTCGGCATTCACCACCAGGAGTTTTTCAATCCGATGCTCATGGAGCAGTTTCTTGGAGTCCTCCAGGCTGATTCCCTCCCGCACGGTGACCAGGTTCTCCTTGGTCATGACTTCTTCGACGCGTTTGTCCAGGTTGGTTTCAAACCGAAGATCCCGGTTGGTAACGATGCCGGCCAGTTTATCGCCCCGGGTAACCGGCACACCGGATATATGAAACTGCTGCATCAATTTCAAAACATTGCGGATCGGCACGTCGGGTTCGGTAGTGACCGGATCGACGATCATGCCGCTTTCCGATTTTTTTACATTCCGGACTTCCCGGCACTGCCGTTCAATGCTCATGTTCCGGTGGACGAACCCGATCCCTCCGGCACGGGCCATGCTGATGGCCGTCCGGCCCTCAGTTACGGTATCCATGGCCGCGCTGAGTACGGGTATATTCAAGTCGATATTCCGGGTCAACCGGCTACCGGTGTTCACTTCGCTGGGCACCACATCCGAGTACCCGGGCAGCAGCAATACATCATCAAATGAATACGCTTCTTCAAATTTTGAGCTTTGCATCATTTTCCTCCCGCATATATTATCGAAAACCTTATCGGTTAAGTTTACAATACCTGAAAAAGATTTTACATTAAAATTAAGAATGGAAATTGCATTTCGGGATCGTATTTCAATTCAAATCAGGTCATAATTCAAATCCAACTATGAAAAAGGACTGTTATATATGATGATTAAAATCAATCCGGACAATCCCCAGCCGCGCATGATCGCCAAAGCGGTCGATGTCTTGAAAAATGGCGGCATTATTGCCTATCCCACAGACACCATTTACGGCATCGGCTGTGACATCATGAATAAAAAGGCCATTGAAGCCGTCTATCGCCTTAAGAACCGTGACCCGAACCAGCCGTTCAGCTTTATCTGTTCGGACCTGACCAACATCAGCGATTACGCCAAAGTATCAAATTATGCCTACAAAACCATGAAACGACTGTTGCCCGGCCCATACACCTTCGTCCTGGAAGGCTCTCGCCAGGTCCCGAAAATCATGCTTACCAAGCGTAAAACGGCCGGCATCCGTGTTCCGGATCACAACATCTGCCTTGAACTGGTTAAAGCACTCGGCAATCCGATCATATCCACATCTGCCGCTTTAAATGGTCACGTCTTAAGCGACCCGTCGCTGATCCATGACCATTTCAAGAACCACATCGAGATCGTAATCGACGGAGGCCCCGTGCCCGGAAAACCATCGAGCGTCATCTCCTTGATAGACGACGAACCGGAAGTGATTCGCGAGGGACTCGGTGATGTAAATATTTTCCAATAACTTAATTACGAATAGCTGCTTGGCAACTGAACAAAAACCGGAGTTTTCTGGTCAAAGTCAAAGAAGGCGAAAATTTCAACCGCAGGAATACAGGATGTATTTCGGGGATAAAATTTTTAAGCCTGATACAGAGATTGGCGAAAAAGACGGTATTTCGTTCCGGGACTAGTTGCCGGCAGTCGGTGCATAAAGGTATCCGCCATTCAGGGTACCGGCGCCCACGCGCTGCAGGAAGGAGCTGATTTCGGTCTCTGATATATCCATCAGGTAGCGGATCAGGGACGGCTTTTCTTCCGGAGGATAGATCATGGCGATTTCCCCTTCTATCCCCCCTTCGCGCCCGGCCCATTCCACCGCATCGGAAAGATTGCCGAGCCGGTCGACCAGGCCAAGTGCCATTGCCTGTTCACCGGTAAATATCCGGCCATCAGCAACCGGCTGCACGTCCTCGGCTTCCATCCGGCGCCCCTCGGCCACATCCCGGATGAACTGTTGATGCACATTGTCGGCAAACTCCTGCAGGATACCTTCTTCAGCTTCCGACAACTGCCGTACCGGTGATCCGATATCCTTGTACTTCCCGCTTTTGATCACTTCAGGGTAAATGCCGATCTTTTCAAACAACTCCCTGAAATTCGTATATTGCATGATCACACCGATACTGCCGGTAATGGTTCCCGGATTGGCCACAATGCCGTCGGTGGCCGCGGCGGCGTAATAGCCGCCGGATGCCGCAATCGCACCCATCGAAGCGATCACCGGCTTTACCTCCAGGGTCTTGCGGATCTCCCGGTAAATTTCCTGTGACGGGCCGACTGCCCCGCCGGGGGAATCGATCCGCACCACGATGGCTTTGACCGCATCGGTTTTCCTGAACAGCTTTAACTGCTCAAGCACAGGCTCCGCTTCAAGAATAAGCCCCTTGATCTCAATTACTCCGACCTTTTCCCCGGATTTAATCTCCCGGTCTTTGCCCACATTAGAGATCAGCGACACCGCAATCGAGGTAAACGACAGGATCCCGATCGAAACCATCAGAAAAAAAAGATATGGGTGCCTGCGAGTAAACATGGTCTTCGCCCTTTAATGGGTTGATCCGGTTTTTTAAAACGAAAAAAACCGGCGGATCGGAAAATCGGGGGCAGGACCCCGGCCTCTGTGCGCCGCTGTCCCACCCCCGATTATTTATTTTCGATCATATCGCCGGTCACGTTGTAAAGCAGTGACGCAATTTGTCGGAAATTCACCTGCAATGGCCGCTTGCAATCAACGGCGCTGCAAGTGACTCTATTCGGTCAGTTCCTCATTCGCATCTTCAGGCGCAACAACTGCTGCTTCGCCTTCTGCCGCCTGGCTTTCTTCCTCATCCTTGAACTTGCCTTTCAGGTTTTCCTGAAGCAGTTCCCCGAAACTCGATTGTGCGGGTTTCATATTGGAAACGTAGTCATGCATCAGTTCCTGATCATCATCGACTTCGAGGCGCTTGATGGAAAGCCCGATCCGACGCTCTTCGGTGTTGATATTGATCACCCGGGCGGTGAGCTGATCGCCCACGTTGTACATGCCGACCGGTGTCTTGATCTTTTCCTTGCTGATCTCGGAAACATGGACCAGGCCCTCGATGCCTTCTTCGAGTTCGACAAAAATGCCGAAATCCGTCACATTGGTCACCGTACCGTTAATATCGGTGCCCACGGGATAACGCTCCGCCACGGTTTTCCACGGATCATCCTGGAGCTGCTTGATGCCCAGGGAGAAACGTTCGTTTGACTTGTCGATATCGAGAACCTTGGCCTGAACCGTATCCCCTTTTTTGTAAAGCTCGGAGGGATGCTTGATCCGCTTGGTCCAGGAAATATCCGAAATATGCACCAGGCCGTCGATATCATCATCGATGCCGATAAAAATCCCGAAATCGGTAATGTTCTTGATTTTGCCCTCGATGATAGATCCCACCGGATAATTCTGACTGATAACATCCCAGGGATTCGGCATGGTCTGTTTCATACCCAGGGAGATGCGGCGGCTTTCCGGTTTGATATCGAGAACAATGGCATCGACCTCGTCGCCAACGGAAACCATTTTGGACGGATGCCGAATTTTGCGGGTCCAGGACATTTCGGAAACATGGATCAAGCCTTCGATGCCCTCTTCGACTTCGACGAACGCACCATAATCGGTCAGGCTGACCACTCGGCCTGCAATCTTGGTGCCGACCGGGTATTTCTTTTCAGCAAACGTCCAGGGATCCGGCACCAGCTGTTTCATGCCGAGAGACACCCGCTCGTTTACCTGGTCGAACGACAGGATCATCACGTTGATCGGATCGCCGATGCCGAACAGTTCCGACGGATGCTTGACCCGACCCCAGGAGATGTCTGTTATATGCAGAAGGCCGTCAACACCGCCGAGATCGACGAATACGCCGTACTCGGTGATATTCTTGACCGTACCTTCCATGATCTTATTTTCTTCGATGGCGGCCAGGGTATCGGCCCGCTTGCTCTCACGTTCGGCTTCCAGGATCACCCGGCGGGAGAGCACGATGTTATTGCGCTTCCGGTTGAACTTGAGAACCTTGAACTCAAAGGTCTTTCCGACCATTTCGTCCAGATTCCGGATGGGCCGCAGGTCGGCTTGCGAGCCGGGGAGAAACGCCTGAATCCCGACATCCACGGAGAATCCGCCTTTAACCCGATTGGTGATCACACCCTCGATGGTGCCTTCTGCTTCGAAGACATCCTTGATGGCATCCCACACCTTGACCTTGGCGGCCTTTTCCTTGGAGAGGATAACGCGTTCTTCTTCCTCGTCCCACCATTCGATCATTACTTCGACGATATCGTCGACTTCCACGGTGACTTCGCCGTTTTCGTTCCTAAATTCATGAATCGGAATCACGCCTTCGGACTTATACCCCACGTCAACGAGCACAAAATCCCTGTCCACAGATATGATTCGCCCGTTGACGACCTCGCCTTCTTCGAAGCGCTTGAGACTTTCTTCATACATCTCCATCAGGGCGGCCATGGTCTCTTCGGCCGGCCCGGCGCTTTCGTTTGAAAGTTCGGCCGTTTCCGTGCTGAGCTCCGATTCATCAATTTCGTTAAGGTTGGTTGTTTTGTTTTCAGAATTTTCCACAAAGTTCTCCATTTAAAAGTTTTACCCCCTTCGGCTGATTTACTACTCCTAAGCGTACTAATGACGTGGAGTACAAATTTGTTTCCCTAACAAACAAAATTCAAAAAAACAATAATAAATTTTTATGAATTTTATAAAATATCCCGGAAATCCTTACAAAAACCATGCAGTTAACCAGACGATACCGCACTTTTAGATAACCGTTTCCGGAATAAGAGGGACATCAGAAAGAATATGAGGGTAAGGTCGATTGTAAAATAACGATTAGAAACATTGAAAAAAAGCCGGATTCTTACGGGCGGAATCCGGGTTGCAAGGGTACTTGTTTAAAATTACAGGGTTTATATTCTGCCCGCCTTCTCAATATGGACAAGCATGCGTTCGATCACCGCATCGACCTTAAGGCCTGTGGAATCGATCTGCACGGCATCCTCGGCGGGTTTCAAAGGGGCAAGGGCCCGGGAAGAATCATTTTCATCCCGGTACGCCATATCCCGGCAAACGTCTTCCAGACTCTGAGAATTGGTCTCCTTGAATTCATCGAAACGCCGTCTGGCCCGGATGTTTAAATCGGCCGTCAGGAAAAATTTCATGTCCGCATCGGGGAAGATCACCGTGCCCATATCCCGGCCTTCGAACACCGCCGCCTTTTCAGCACCCAACCGCTGCTGGACATCGAGCAGGGTCCGGCGCACCACCGGCTTCGCTGATGCCGCCGATGCAAGCATGGTAATCTGAGGGGTACGGATCGCATCGGTGATATCCTCGCCGCCGGACAGCAGCCGGACGCCGGCGGGCGTGCGGACAAATTGCACTTCGAGATTCTCGCACAATCGGGTCAGGTCCGCCTCGTTTTCCGGGTCGATCCCCCGGGCAATGATTTCATAGGCGACCGCACGATACAAGGCGCCGGTATCGATATACCGATAGCCCAGACGCTGGGCGAGCGCTTTGCTCACCGTGGTCTTGCCTGCCCCCGCTGGTCCGTCAATAGTGATCAGAAGGGGTTTAAGTCCGTTTTGTTCGACCGTCACGCCCGCATCCTTATTTAGAAATTAATATACGGTGGCTTTGCACTCCGGACTTGAAAGATCATCCGTTCGCCTTGGTCACTTTTTTAAACGCGTCCAGAAACCGTTCGTTTTCAACCCGCAGCCCCGCATTGATCCGAATGTACTGGGGGTATCCATAAGAAACCATGGACCGGAC
>JAGXHH010000219.1 GCA_024636355.1 Desulfobacteraceae bacterium
GATGCGGCGTTGTATTGCGATGATCCGGTACGGCTGGTTTGGAACAGTTCGTTTTCTTTCAATGTCAGTGCACTTTTTCGATTGGTTTCAGGTTCGATCGGGTTTGATCTGCCGCCCCGGCAATCCGGTTCGGCAAAACGACGGGGATGCACCGGGACACGAATGGGATACTGACAGCCCGGTCAAATGGGTTGTAACACCGCGTGAAAGAATTTTCAAGCCGGGAGAAGGGGGTATTCAAACATCAGCCCTTTGCATTGGCCGGTACTGATATAATCGTGCCCTGCTAATTTATTTCCCGGGTCTTGTGGAATCGGATATCCGGCCAGTTCTCTTTAGCATATCCGAGCTGCCACTCGCTGGTGGTCAGAAATGTCAGGCACTCCTCGGCATCGACGGCCATGTTGTTCGGGTGCTTTCTTTCGAATTCGTCCAGTTTTTTCGCGTTTTCGCAATCGACCCAGCGGGCGACCGTAAAGCCGACCGGTTCATAGACGGCGTCCACACCGTATTCGGCCTTGAGCCGGGCCATGGTCACGTCGAACTGGAGCATGCCGACCGCCCCCAGGATGTAGCCGTTCGAGCGTACGGGGCGAAATACCTGGACCGCGCCTTCCTCGGCGAGCTGGATCAGTCCTTTTTGCAATTGTTTGGCCTTGATCGGGTTTTTGAGGTGGACGCGCATGAAATGCTCCGGGGCGAAATTCGGAATCCCCGTGAATTTCAGCGGTTCTTTTTCCGAGAAGGTATCGCCGATTTTAATCGTCCCGTGGTTGTGGATGCCGATGATATCTCCCGGGTAGGCAACGTCGACGTTTTCCCGGTCATTGGCCATGAAAATCGTGGCGTTGGCCAGGGTGACCTCTTTGCCGATCCGGTGATGCATCACCTTCATTCCTCGCGTAAATTTGCCGGAGCAGATCCGGACGAACGCGATCCGGTCCCGGTGGGCCGGGTTCATATTTGCCTGGATTTTAAATGCAAAGCCGGAAAACGGGGCTTCATAGGGGGACACATCGCGCGTCAGGGCCGCTCTGTCCCCGGGATGTGGGGCGAGTTCGACGAACGCGTCGAGCATTTCCCGTACGCCGAAATTGTTGATGGCGCTGCCGAAAAAAACCGGCGTCTGGCCGCCGTTTAAGAAATGATCGAGCTCAAACGGGTTGGCCGCCACTTCCAGCAGTTCAATCTCCTCCCGGAGCTGGTCCGCCTGGGAGCCGAGAAGGTCATCTAAGACCGGGTCGGACAAGTCGTTTATGATGATCCCGTCGCCTCCCCGGGTCTGCCGGCCGGCTTCGAACAGGTGGAGTTGACTGCCGAACCGGTTGTAAACACCTTTGAACCGTTTGCCCATGCCGATCGGCCAGGAAAGCGGCGTGCATTCGCTCTGCAGCTTGTCCTCGCTGTCATGGAGGATGTCGAGCGGCGACATGCCCTCGCGGTCAAGCTTGTTGATAAACGTGACGATCGGGGTATTGCGCATGCGGCAGACCGCCATCAGTTTTTCGGTCTGGGGTTCGACCCCCTTGGCCGAATCAATGACCATCAGCGCGCTGTCGACTGCGGTCAAAACCCGGTAGGTGTCTTCCGAGAAATCCTCGTGGCCGGGGGTGTCGAGCAGGTTGATCTCAAAATCCCGGTAATTGAATTTCATGACCGATGAGGTCACGGAAATGCCGCGTTCCTTTTCGATGGCCATCCAGTCGCTGGTGGCATGCCGTGCGGCTTTTTTTGCCTTGACCGATCCGGCCTGCTGGATCGCACCCCCGAACAGCAGGATTTTTTCCGTCAGTGTGGTTTTGCCCGCATCCGGGTGGCTGATGATCCCGAAGGTCCGCCGCCGGTCGATTTCGTTCTGGTAATGCCTGTCCATATATATTGATCAATCCGTTAATGATTGGCTGTTGCAAATCGATTGTTGCAAATCGATTATTGGTAGATCGACAATGAAGCATTGCGTGTTGATATATCTGCTGGAGATACATCATAATTCAATTTCGTGAAAACCTGAGCAGAATAACATAGCAATCCGTACTCGGATTGTAAAGCGGATGTTTCTGACGTAATATTCGGTCAGGCACTTTATAAACGGCAGTAAAAGAATTGGGGAACTCGTTGGTTTATTTATGACAGGCAGGAGGGTTTTGTGAATCAGTTTGTCCGGATTACGGTAATAATACTGCTCGGAATATGCTTGCTGGCCCTGTTCCCGGGCGGGTGCAGTAGCGATGGAAAGGACGCCAAAAAAGAGTATGGGGCAAAAAATATCATTTTCATGGTACCCGACGGAATGGGGCTTTCGAATGTCACCGCCACCCGAACGTATCTCAACGGCGTGGGGGGCGAGGGTCTGAGTTTCGAATCCCTGCCGCATATCGGCTACCAGCGGACGAGTTCGCGCAACAGCTTTATCACCGATTCGGCGGCGGGCGCATCGGCCTGGGCCAGCGGTGAAAAGTTTGATAACGGCGAAATTTCCTGCCGGGACAACGACGGTGACGGGGTCTGCGACGGTACCCGGATCCATGCGGAAACCATCCTGGAGATGGCTGAAGCTTTGGGAATGGCCACCGGCCTGGTGGTCACTTCGAATATCACCCATGCCACTCCCGCGGCGTTCGGCGCCCACGTGCATGACCGCAATTGCGAATCCGAAATTTTCAGGCAACTGATCGAAAACGATATCGACGTGCTCCTCGGCGGCGGTATCGGCACCAACCGGAGTTCCTGTCTGCTTGATCCCACAAACCGCGACCACAACAAACACCAAAACAAACACCAAAACAAACAATTGATCGCCCGGGCACGGGACAAGGGGTACGCCTATGTGACCGACAAAATGGAAATGGGCCGGATATCCGATGCCTCCAAATTGCTTGGTCTTTTCAAAGACGGTGGACTGACGCCGATTTCACAGCGTACCGACAATTGCCTGGAACCGACCCTGACTGAAATGACTCGAAAGGCCCTGGACATTCTGGAAGACGATACGGACGGATTTTTCCTGATGGTCGAAAGCTCCCAGATCGACTGGGCCAACCATGCCCGGGACGCACAATACATGATCCATGAAGTCATCGAATTTGATAATGCGGTCAGGGTCGTCACTGATTGGCTCGCCGCGGATGCCAGGCGGTCCGAAAACACGTTCCTGGTCATCGTCGCCGACCATGAAACCGGCGGCGTCATTATCGAAGGACCTTACGGCAGTCTGCCGACACGCGGGGATGCTAATTCAATGGAGATCACCTTCGGCAGCAATCGCAAGCATCCGGAACGGCAGGCCGGTCATACCGCAGCCGATACCCTGATCTGGAGCAACCGGCCGGAGTGCGCCAGGGCCATGGACAACACGAAATTCTTTACCCTCATGTCCGATTTCCTGAACATCCAATGAAGAGGAGGGGGTAAAATGGATTTTCAGTTCATGACTTTTGAGACAAACAGGGATGCACAAAAAGATTAAAATTTGAAAACCGGGAAGAATTCGTTATTTTTAATGGTTATCTGATTCATCCAGTGGCTTGTTTGGTATCTTGATCGTAACGGAAAATAAGCCGAGCAGGTTCATGGGTACGAGAACGAAATCGCAATCAGTTCGTTGGAATTTTCGGATTGCATATCTTTAAACGCCTTGTCATTTTCCCACCCACCATCATGCAGAAAGGCAGGAAATGACGTTTTTCCAGGAACCGACCGCCTATCACAAAACCGCACTTACCGATCTGCAGGGGGCATGGACACTGTTGCGCGATACCGTTGTGGATGAATTCGGGTTTAAGGGTTCCGATAAGCTGATCTTCCATATCGAAGAAGCCATGAGCTGGGAATGTATCCGGAACCTCGACAGCATGCAGCCCCTGATCCTGCTGATTGCCAATATCGCCCGGCAATACGAAGCGCCCGCTTCCGTCATGAGATGCATCAGGGAAGTGAAAATCTGCTTCGACGATGTTCTGGACGCCATTGCCGGGGGCGAAATTATCTAGAGGTAAAATTTCCGCACTCTCCTGCTGCACACACTGATATCCGTATATTTCAAACTGAACCTTATCTTTCATCGAATACCAGCAGGGCGACAGGCCTGCCTTGGTGAATATCGGCTTTTTTCGATTAAAATACGGTAGATTCCCCATTTTCGGTCGGCAGGGATTCGTTACCTTCTTTTTTTAATTCCATGAAAAAAGAGGGAGACATTATGACCAGTCAATCATCCGAAAGCGCCGACCGGGGGCGCGGTGCCGATAAACCCGGCAAGATTCCGCGATCCTGATGGCGAGATATTCTTCTGCGGGTCAAAAACGAGCAGACCAAGGACAATATCAGCATTGTCGCCGCCGGGGTGGCGTTTTACGCCTTGTTTTCCCTGTCTCCCGGGATCACCGCCCTGGTTTCCATTTACGGGCTCTTTGCCGATCCCAATCAGGTCCAGCAGCAGATTTCGAGTTTCCAGGGAATGGTCCCGCAGCAGATGTTCCAGATTATTCAAGGGCAGGTCTCTTCCATTGCATCGAGTTCCAGCGGAAAGCTCGGTTTCGGACTTATCCTCGGCATCCTGCTGGCCCTTTGGAGCGCCGCCAAAGGGATGAAATCGCCCATGCGGCGGATACTGTAGGAGAAACGCCCTGAGGTTCGAAAAATTTGAGGCCGAAGATTGAAGACCGGCGGGGAACCTGAAGCGTGTAAGCGCATCGGTTCAGGCCGCAAACCGGGCAATAAACCGGCGGTCGATCCAGTCCTTGATGCCAAAGGCGATCCGGCCGTCAAAGATGATGCGTTTCCGGGAAAAGATCCCGGTGCCGTCTCCCAGGTTTAAGATGAGCAGGTAGTTCGCCTTGGGATCGAAAGCTGTAAGGGAACGCCCCTTGAGGAATGCAGGCAGGTTTTCGGCCAAGACCGGGTTCTGCCCCACAGCATGCACCCCCACCTTGTCCAAAGGCTTTTCCAGGAAGTAAACGGCGTCGCCTCCCCCGAAAATTTCCGGATGGGTCGGGGATTGAAGGAAGCGGTTGACCGCCAGGCCGCCATCCGGACCGGTCTGAAGCCCGGAATCGGTAAACAATTTGGACGGCTGCACCCCGATAGCCAGAAAAAGCAGGTCAAACGGATGTCGGGCGCCGTTTTCGATCTCCAGTTCGTGCGACCGGATGCTTTTCACCCGGCCGGTTTCGTTAATGGCAATATCCCGGCTGTCAAAGTTGCGGCGGGTGATGCGGGAAACCCGGGCTGGCTGGGAGGCAAGCAGCGGACCGCCGGAATACATGGTGATGTCGGCTCGTTTTGCGCCAGGCAAATCGCAGAGGCGCCGCAGGTTGCCGGCGATCTCTGTGGCGGCCGCACCACCGCCGACAACGGCGATCTGCAGATCCCGCCGCCGGATGTCACCGGATATGCGCTCGCGGGCGGAAACCAGGTTGACGATCGGCTTTACGGTATAAACATCGGCGCCTTCTTCAACTATTCCGCCCGGCACACCACTTCCGGTGTTACAGGAAAGCACGTCATAATCCAGGAGGGCGCCGGAGCGGAGTCGGACCTGTCTGCGGTCCGCATCGATTTGCACGGCTATATCCTCATGGAAAATGCCCCCCCGGCTTTCGACCATTTTTTTTACCGGAAACCGGATCTCCTCCGGGGCATAGAACCCGCCGAGCAGTCCGGGACCCATACCTGAATAATAGTGGAATGCAGAGGGTGTAACAACATCGACCCGGATGCCGCTTTTCGTCCACTCACCGATCCGGGAGATGGCTTCCAGGTGCGCATGGCCGGCACCGATTAACAACAGGCGTTTTGCGGGCATGCAGGGCATTCCTTTTTTGAAGGTGGGTTGGTGGGTTTTAAAAAATAGAATCCAGAATCCAGAATCCAGAAGCCAGAATGAGGTATTCGCCTTCGGCTCAGTTCAATAATAATAGATCTGGTTACCCATTCCGCTTCAGTTGTTCCGGTTTCTCGACCCCGAATGGGGTATAACATACCAGCCCGGGGCAACGCCCCAGGAAGAGGTGGAATAAAAAAACAGAGCCCTGAAAGGGCGATACATTGATTTGATGTTTTCATACCATGGATGTCACGCCCTTTCAGGGCTCATCACAATCGGATAATTTCCCGGGGCGCTGCCCCGGGCTGGTATGTTGCGCCCTTTCAGGGCATGTTTGGTACCCAGGTGGAGCATCTGGCGATTGGTCGGGCAGGACAATTCCCCTGACGATCTTCATTTCGCGGGCCAGCCGTTTTCTTACCGGATGGCCACAAGGGCGATCTGCCGATCGTAGTCGATCTGGGTGAACCGGGCGAGCATTTTTTTGACAGACGCTTCAGGGTGTTGAGCCATCCTCTCCCGCCATTATGCCGTCCTTTCTGCCAGCAATTCCCGGTGTAGGAGCGGGCCATGCCCGCGATGGCGGATGCATTTTCGCGGGCATGGCCCGCTCCTACGTGGTCACTGCGTAAATTTTTAATCAGGGCATCAATGCTGTGTAAAATTAAACTTATAGATTCGACTTGCGTAGAAAAATGGGGTGGAACCTGTAATTCTCTACAGGATGGACCCTATTGAACGAGAGGACAGGGTCATTATTTTGAGATGGAATCAACAACGGGAATGAACAACGCGTATTAAATCGAATTATATGGAGGGCGGAACAATGAAGATCAGCGAAATAGTAACGCGGAACCTGGAAACAACCCATGCAAACGATCCAGTCGAAAAAGCGGCCCGGATAATGAAAGATTTCAACGTCGGCGCCGTACCTGTATTTGAGGGTGACAACGCGATCGGGATTCTCACGGACCGCGATATCGCCATCCGGGTCGTCGCGGAGGGAAAAGATATCAATACACGGGTAAAAGAAATTATGACCTCTGGTATTATTGCCTGCCCCGAACATGCGGACGCGATCGAAGCGCTCCAGATGATGGAGCAGAAGAAGGTCCGCCGGTTGCTTGTTAAAAATGACCGGAATGCCATTGTCGGGGTTGTCTCCCTGGGAGACATCGCCGTTAAACTGGGCAAGGACGCCGCCGGTGAAGCGCTCCGGGAAATCTCCAAACCGGCCGAACCGGAGAGGTAGGCATTTCATTCATTCACTTTGTAAATTCGCAAAAAGGATTTGTCCTATGGTTGAAATCACCATGACGCCGCTGTTGAAGTGGCAGTATGAACAACTTGTAAAAGAGCTCCTCCTGCTGCAGGACCATCTGACAGATCCGGATTCCCCATGTGAAACGGAAAGCGAGATGTGCATACGCAAGCACCTCCTGATAATCGAGGCTTACGCCCAGGAAACCGTTGCGATGGAACAAAGCAGGGAGTACCGGGAAAATCTGGAAAAGCTCGTCATAGAGGCCCGTGAAAAAAGAAGGGCTCAGGAACGCGAACTTCTTGGCGAGGGAAACGGCCTTTCAAAAGACCATAAGGAATGGGTCCGCGGCTGGCGCAAGTATTTCGAGCCAAGGAGCCTGGGTGCAACCGGACAGCAGGAATTCGAATCCGAAGGAACGTGTACCCTGCCGGAACTTGAAGATGATGCGTAGGGGCGGGTTTCAAACCCGCCCTTTTTAATTTTTCCGGTTATCCGGAAAACTCCAGTGGCCGTAGGTTGGGCTGAGCGGCCAATGACTGTTGGGCTTCGCTGGTTCGATGAGGTTCGAAAAGTTGTGCCGCTTCCAACAGATTCGATTCAGCGAAGCCCAACAATGACTCCGGCTCAGCCAATTGTAGTGGCCGCAGGCGTTGGACTGGTACGGTTGAAATAATTTTCCTGAAGCACAAGAGGGAATGCGAAGGCTGCAGTTGAAGCAAAAAGGCAATATCCCTCAAACAGGACATGGCCTTTCTCTTGCAAACAGCTTCCGATTAGCCTTCTTTATTGCCACCCACTCCATGCATGGACGAAAATACCGTTGTATTCATCTAAGCTGTATGAAATATCCGTTTCAAGATAGTATTTATAAATGAGCGCTTTTGGGAATTTATAGGGACCGGGCCAGTTTGGATTGATATCTTTTAGATTGAAGGTATAAGAGTCGTCCGAATCAGGCAAATTATAAAAGAAGTAGCGCTTGAGATCCCAAATTAAATGATTGCCATATTCGTCTTGGATATCCTTTTGTTGATCAAATCTGTTCAATGTCACGGAATCCGGTTTATACTCTCCGCCACCTTCACCGATAAGTGTAATTGGCACATCTTTTATAGTTGATACAGCCGGCACCCCTTTTACAAGGTGATAAGTAGCCAGGCGAACAGTGATGCTTTTATCTAACCCTAAGGAACTGCCAACGATCTCATCGGCCTGGGCAAGCGTTTCTGGTTTATAATCTTCGTTAGGCAATGGCCTTAAACCATTCTTATCTACATCCCATTCGTCACCATATGGCCCATGACCTGTTTCATGGATAGGATTATAAGTGCGATGCGAAATAAGCATTACGCCCTCAACCGATTCCAAGAAGATATCTGCTTGCTTTTTGATGCCCTCTTCAAAGCGATCCACACATGTCTGCGCATAATCCATATCCGTTCCACCACGCTGATGTGACACTTCCACCAGAAGATTAAGAGCGAATACCTGGTAATATAACCATTTTTGAAATTGATTGAATACCTGCTGATGACGCTTTTCATCGATAGCGTCTGACATTTGCAGTTTTCCCCATACTCGAATCGCGCTATTCGGGTCTCCAATCATAGCTTTACGCGTATTGTTCAAAAAAGTTTCCAGCCTGGTTGTATCGAGATCAGCTTTCAGTCTGGTAGCGAATTCTTCCCAATCATTATCATTATCGGCATTAATCTTCTGGCAAAGAAAAATGTAACGACTCTGTATAGTATCTAGCCAGCCTGTCTCCTGCTGTATAGGTTGAACAATATTGAGGTACTCATTCTTTTCGAGCCCTTTAGTCATAGCCTGCTTGAAGGCTTCCAAATCTTGTTTTAATTCTTCAACTTGATTGCCAATGGTCTGAATCTCTTCCAAAACTGCTGGATCAGGAGGGCTGGGGCCATCGGATCCAAAGATGCTGTCCATCACCCATCCTGTGGCGCGACCGCCGGCTTTGCCACCCACACCCGTTACAATTCCTTTTACAAAAGACTTCATTAGATCACTTTTAAAAGATTGGACAGCATGCGGTGGGGCAAATGAATGTACATTTTGGTCATCGCTATCCATTTCATCGAGGAGACTCTCTATAAAAAAATCTACTCCACCATTCATTGAGGCTTCTCTTGCAAACACGTTATCCGAAAGAACATGCTGAATACTTTTTTGCAAATTTTGAGAAGAGGGTATCCCCAGGAATTCTGAAACTTTGAGTTGCGCTTTCTCAAAATTGATATCCGGATGCCGATCCAAATAGCCGGTCAAGAGAGTGGATGCGAAGCCAATATGTATAATTTCTTCAGTTTCATCACCTGTAAATCCGACTGCACGGAGGGTTTCTGTAAACGGAATGCCGGATTCGGATTTGCCCCCGGTCACCTCTATTCTATAACCATTTTCAATCTTTCGTTGGGGTACTGATACTATGAAAGTTCCATTTTCCTGGGTTTCATCCATATACTCCAGGATTAATTGGCCATCCGGTGTGTGTAGCGATATAGTTGCCCCATGAATCGGTTCTTCAGTATTAGTATAACCACTGATAAGCACATCAGTGTCTTCATCATCCGAGTCCGAATCGCATCCGGCATAAAATGCCAGTGTAACAAGTAAAAAAATAAAAAATATTTTTTTCGATAGTTTCAAATTACCTCCTTCATTTTATAAAAATATGATCGATTCAGAGTACTTCAGAGAGTACTTCAGAGAGTACTTCAGAAACAAAAAAGTATTCTATAAATAGTAGAACATTTTGATTCGCATTCCTTTTAAATTAACTATATACTCAAATATAGAAAAAAATTGCAATTACTATTTTAATACTAATCAATATTGTCAACCACTGCTGTTCGGTTAATTATTTAATAATTTCAGGTATACTGCGATTGCAGCTCATATCGTTCTTTTATGATCGCTAAAATAAGGTAAACGATCATTGCTCCCCAGAGTTGGATCTTAACGGCATTGGCAGAAGTTCCGAACTTTAAGATTCTGCTTGATCCATTTAAAAAAACAGCTCAATTTCTCAACGAGCTTTAGTTTGTTTTGGTCCGACCCTCCCAGTAGCGATCCTCCCAGTAAGAAGTCCTGTAACGGCGTTCTTTTGCATGGCTACAGCCTTGACCTCCGGGCATCCCGTCCCAATATTTAGACGCGTACCTTTTATTTGCAAAACAGGAGGATTCTATGACGTCCAACACCAGGCAAAACCGCCCGGAGGCGGGATGGCGATTCGACAACAGCTATGTCCGGCTGCCGGAGGCTTTCTATGCCCGGCTCGAGCCAGTGCCGGTGCGCGAGCCGAAACTCGTGGTTTTTAATGCTGAGCTGGCACGGACTCTCGGATTGAATCCCGATGTCCTGAAGGGCGACGAGGGCGCCTCCATCTTCTCCGGAAACACGATCCCTCAAGGGGCCGAGCCCCTTGCCCAGGCCTATGCGGGGCATCAATTCGGTTCTTTCACTATGCTGGGCGACGGGAGGGCGATATTGCTGGGCGAGCAGGTGACACCCGAAGGGGGGCGCTTCGATATCCAGCTCAAAGGGTCCGGCAGGACCCCGTTTTCACGGCGGGGGGACGGCCGGGCGGCCCTGGGACCCATGCTTCGGGAATACATTATCAGCGAGGCCCTCCATGCCCTCGGAATACCAACGACCCGCAGCCTCGCAGTTGTTACCACCGGTGAGCCGGTGTACCGTGAAAGCGCCCTGCAGGGGGCGATCCTCACCCGAACGGCATCAAGCCATCTGCGCGTGGGCACTTTCGAGTATGCGGCAGCCAGGGGCAAACCTGACGAACTCCGTACGCTGGCCGATTACACCATCCAGCGCCACTTTCCCCATCTGGCTGCAGATGCGAATCCGTATCTTGAGCTGTTTGCGGCGGTTCTGGATCGGCAGGCATCCCTTGTGGCCCGGTGGATGCTGATCGGCTTCATCCACGGCGTCATGAATACGGACAATACCGCCCTTAGCGGTGAAACCATCGATTACGGCCCCTGCGCATTCATGGACGCTTACGATCCGAATACCGTTTTCAGTTCCATTGATCGCCACGGCCGATACGCCTACGGCAGTCAGCCGCAGATCGTCCAGTGGAATCTTGCCCGGTTTGCCGAGGCCCTGTTAGCGCTCATTCACGAAGAACCGGAAGCGGCCGCGGCAATGGCAAAAGAGAAACTTTCCGGGTTTCCGGAGACTTTTCGTCCCTTCTGGCTGGCGGGCATGAGGGCCAAACTGGGTCTGCTGAACCAGGAAGCGGACGGCGCACTCGCGGCGGACCTGCTCGATGTGATAAACCGGCACGGCGAGGATTTTACCAACACTTTCCGCAACCTGGCATCCGCTTCCCTGCCGGAGGCCGCCATATTCCAGGCACAGGATTTCAGAAAATGGTATGAGCGCTGGCAGGCCCGGCTCAAACGGCAGCCCGATTCGTGGGAGGCATCCCGCCGGCTCATGAACAACGCCAACCCGGCGGTAATCCCCCGCAACCACCGGGTGGAAGAGGCCTTGGAAGCGGCCGTGGAGCGGGCTGATTTTTCGGTCATGGAAAAACTGCTGGAAGTGTTGTCCCGACCCTTTCAGGATCCGCCGAAAGAAGGCGGCTATCACCTGCCGGCACCCCCTTCGGCGCAGCCCTATCAAACATATTGCGGAACATGAACCGCAAGGAGCGGCCGATTGTGCAGGATATGGGAACCGATCGGTAATGCCCAACCGTTCACTTTCAGGACTTGGAATGGCAATTTTCACCCCGAAAATGAGCTTTTAAAAAATCTCTATTGCCGAGGGCGAACAGACATTTTTTGCCGGGTTATGTGTGGCGCATTACCCACCGATGGCACAAGAAAGAATTCCTTCTGAAATTTGCAAAAGACAGGCGGAAGTGGATGTCCTGGCTTTTTGAAGCACGGAAGCACATTTTAATTAATCAATGACTTGATCTGGTCCGACCCGGTTATCATTGACACATATTGTAATGTGGATTAATATAGCTATTATTATCCACATTATGGAGGTATAGATGAAAACTGTTCAAATGACTCTTGATGAAGATCTTATAAAAGCGATTGATCAAGTATCAAAGCAACTTCATACAAGTCGCTCTGCTTTTACACGAATGGCCTTGCGAGAGGCCCTTGCTCGTTATAACATCAAACAACTTGAGCGCAAACACCGCGAAGGGTATGAGCAGTATCCGGTTTCCCATGAAGAATTTTCAGTTTGGGAATCAGAGCAGGCTTGGGGTGAAGAATGAAACGCGGTGAAATCCGTTGGTATAAATTCGCCCGTCCAGATAAAAAGCGGCCTGTTCTCATCTTAACGAGAAATTCGGTATTGGAATATCTTGGGGAGGTAACTGTGGCACCAATCACAAGCACTGTAAGAGGTATTCCATCTGAGGTCTTTCTTTCTCAAGCAGACGGTATGCCACGTGATTGCGCTATAAATTGTGACCATCTGCAAACTGTTCCCAAAGGGAAAATCGGCGCTCTCATTACAACCTTGCCTAAGGGTAAAGTGATTGATGTGGGGCAGGCAATTCGGTTTGCTCTTGATCTTTGAAAAAGCCAACAACAGCATGCACGCGGACCAAACTTGAAGTGACGTTTTAAGATGGCGTCACAGGAATTGTAGACTTTGCCAGGTATTTAATCGCTTCAGCCGACTTCCGATCTCAATCATTTAAAATCCGTTTAATCTCCATGTAACGAAACAGTCCCGTCTTGGTGATCAATCCCGCCATCAGGCCGCCTTCCATCACCACCAGGTGGTCGAGCTGGTGCAGGTTCATCTTCTTGAAGGCGTCCGTAAGGGAATCTTCCGGGGCAACCCGGATGTCGTCGCCAACCGGAATCATCACATCCTGAACTACGGTTTCGGCCCGTTCTTTTTCGGAAATATCGCGCAGGTTTTTCAAGGTAACAAGCCCAAGCACCCGGCCGTCAGCAATGACGGGAAATCCTTTGTATCCGAAACGCAAAAAATACCGGTTTGCCAGATCCTCCAACGTCAGGTCCGGAGAGACGCTCACCACCTTCTTAACCGAGACTTCCTGCACCTGGACGCCTTGAAGTGCCTGGCGCATCACCAGGTCCTGGTACCCGCCTTCGGCGATTCCCCGAAGGAACATGCCGATGAAAATCAGCCACAATCCCCCGATCAGCGCTCCGGCAAAGATTTGCAGCGCACCCAGCAGGATAAGCGCTACAGCAAACCATTTTCCGATATCCGACGCCACTTTGGTTGCCTGCGTCAGTGATCCGGTTTTCCACCACCAGATGGCCCGCAGCACCCGGCCGCCGTCTAACGGAAATCCGGGAACAAGGTTGAAAATCCCAAGCGCCAGATTGATAAACGTAAGATAGCGGAAGATCGCCGTACCGATTGTCTGATCGGTAAAAACAAGCGTACCAGTCAGCCAGAAAACAAGCGCCAGGGCAAAACTGCTCAACGGGCCGACCAGCGCAATTTTGAGTTCCTCCTGCGGGCTGCGGGCGTCTTCGGAAATCCGGGCAACGCCGCCGAAGATAAACAGCCGGATTTCCGAAATTTTAATTCCGGATCGAATCGCCATGAAGGAATGCGCCAGTTCGTGCGCGATAATGGAGAAAAAAAAGAAGAAGGTCGCAACCGCCCCCGCTGCCCAATACAACTGGGCGGATCGTCCCGGAAAGACCCGGGGAAAATATCCCGCTGAAAGGCTCCACAGGATCAGCGCGAAAATGATGAACCATGAATAATCGAGCCGGATCTGAATACCCCCGATCTTGAAAAGGGGAATACCGCCACTGGATTCCGCAGGGTTTTTCGTCTCTTCGGGCACAATTGTTCCTCCTTTGCATGCCGCCGGTACCGGCGATTGATATGTAATCCTAATTATAAACACGCATGCGGTTCCGGTCAGGTAACCGGTCGGTGAAAGCTGCCGGATATTTTTTAAAAGTACGGTTCCAACCGGCAGGTTCCCTCCTTTGAACGGATGAAAAAATGGTGGCGTTTTGTTCTGTTTATCTTTACTGTCTTTAGGAAATTAACGCTTTCAAAACGAATCAACGGCGGCTTGTGTCCGCCCGCATTTTACATGAAGAGGAAATCGCATGAAACCGTTTGTCGTGAAAAACAATGTGAGCTGGGTGGGCAAAGTCGACTGGGAACTTAAAAAATTCCATGGGAATGAATATTCGACGCACAAGGGAACGACTTACAATTCGTATCTGGTGCAGGAAGAAAAGGTGGCGCTCATCGACACGGTCTGGCGGCCGTTTGCCGATCAATTCGTCGACCGGCTCGCCGCTGTGATCGACCTGGACCGGATCGACTACGTGATCGCCAATCACGCGGAAGTCGATCACAGCGGCGCCCTGCCGGAACTGATGCGCCATATCCCGGACACGCCGATCTATTGTACGAAAAACGGAGTAAAATCGCTGAAGGGGCAATACCACCAGGACTGGAATTTCCAGGTGGTGAAAACGGGCGATGAGCTCGACCTGGGCGGCAAGAAACTCGTTTTCATCGAAGCGCCGATGCTGCACTGGCCCGACAGCATGTTCTGCTATCTTACCGGCGACAATATCCTGTTCAGCAACGATGCGTTCGGCCAGCATTTCGCCTCCGAGTCGCTGTTTAACGATTCGGTCGATTTCAATGAACTGATGGTCGAGTGCATCAAGTATTACGCGAATATCCTGACCCCGTTCAGCCGGTTCGTGGACAAAAAAATCAGGGAAGTGCTCGACATGGGCGTGCCGGTCGACCTGATCTGCACGAGCCACGGCGTGATCTGGCGCGAAAACCCGACACAGATCGTCGAACAGTACCTGCGGTGGGCCGATTCGTACCAGGAAGACCAGGTGACGATCCTCTATGATACCATGTGGGAAGGCACCCGGAAAATGGCCGAACATATCGCCGAAGGCCTTGCGGCCGGAAGCCCGGGGACCACCATTAAGCTGCACAACACCGCCAAGACCGACAAAAACGATGTCATCACCGATGTGTTTAAATCCAAGGGGATCATTGTCGGCTCCCCGACGATCAACCGGGGGATTCTCACGTCCGTGGCAGGGATCATGGAAGAAATCCGGGGTTTGAAATTTACCGGGAAAAAAGCCGCGGCGTTCGGCTGCTACGGCTGGAGCGGGGAATCGGTCCCGATGATTACCGATCTTTTGAAACAATCGGGATTCGAAGTCGTCAATGACGGTCTGAAAACCTTCTGGAACCCGGATGAAGAAGCCGTCGGCCAGTGCTTCGCCTTTGGTCAGGAACTTTCCGGTTTGTTTTCACGTTAACCGGATATCTGCCGGATACCTAATTCTAAAGCAGCACCGCACACATTACGGGAGACCGCCCACATGAAGGACCTCGTTCATCAATTGCTGGAAGCCCATATTGAACATGAGTTGAACCGTTTTAAAGACGAGCGTTATAAAGAGACCTTAGAAGAGGAAGTTTCAGCGGCTTTTGAATGGATTGAAAAAATAAGGTTAAAAGATGTTGTCACACCGGAACAGGTCCTGGGAATTATCCGGCGCAACGTGGTTGAACTGCCCGTGGCGGACGGCATCATGGACGTAAGCCGCGACATGAGCGGCAAAGTGCTGGCCTCTTCCTGGAACAAAAAGACCGCCCTTGATGATATCGTTCTCCGCAAGCAATTTGACGAGATTGTCCAGAAAGCCGTGAGCCTGAAAAAAGTAAGGAAAGATCTGATTCAACGGTTTGTCAACAGTTCCGCCTATGCCCAGCAGATTTCGGAAGTGCTGTTTACCGGCATCAAGGAATACATGCTTACTGAAAATTTCGTTGCCAGAAAAGTGCCCGGAATATCGTCATTAATAAAGGCGGGCACATTTGCCGTCAGCAAGACCATGCCGTCCCTGGAGGCGGCGATTGAAAGCAGGGTAAAGGAATATATCGAAAGCAATCTTGAAAAAACCATTACACGCAGCGAAAGATCATTGAACGAATATTTTGACACGAACCAGTTCAATGACTCGGGTGAAGAAATCTGGGAATCGATTGCGGAAACGCCGCTGTCCGAACATTTCAGCGCCATCGATGCCAAAGACCTGGAAGATTTCATTACGATCGGATCCGATTTCTGGCTTCACTTTCGAAAAACTCCGTACTTCAAGGGGATTTATACGGAACTGGTGAAATATTTTTTCAAAAAATACGGAGACAGGACACTCGACGTCATCCTGGAAGATTTTGGGGTTACCCGGGAAATGGTGATTCTTGAACTCACTGAAAACCTCTCTTGCGGGATCGGGAAAGCGCTCTCTACCGGCTACCTGGAAGCACGCATCCGCGCCCGGCTCGAATCGTTTTACTTTTCAGAAAAGGCAGCGTCGCTGGTTTCGGAAAAAAAGGCGTCGCCCGGAAAACCGGGGAAAAAGAAAGTATCAAAACCCGTGGTGAGCGATTTAAACTGAAAAAGCCGGGAAATTACAGGCTATCAGAAAATAGAAGGGTGGTACTATGGGGGCGCTGACCACTGCGGGATCAGCGCCCACCCGTCATATCAATCTGCCGGAGCGAAGCGACATCTTCTTCCTGGCTCCTGGCTCCTGTTCGGTCGCTCAAGAAACGCAGCTCCACAGCGCCGTTCCCCACCGCTTGGTCGCCGGGCTTGCAC
>JAGXHH010000220.1 GCA_024636355.1 Desulfobacteraceae bacterium
CGATATCGACCTGTGGGAGCGGGCGGGCTGCCGGAAGGCGTTTTTCGGCCTGGAATCCGGCGACAACCGGGTGCTGGCGC
The DNA here is from genome assembly GCA_024636355.1 of Desulfobacteraceae bacterium. Lineage (GTDB taxonomy): Bacteria > Desulfobacterota > Desulfobacteria > Desulfobacterales > Desulfosalsimonadaceae > JAGXHH01. The sequence continues at coordinate 81 of JAGXHH010000220.1, forward strand.
TTATGAACAAGAAAACCACCACCGAAATGGCCGAGCGAACGCTTGCCCGGTTTTCCGAAAGCGGCATCCGGACGGCCGGGTTCTTTATCGTCGGCTATCCCGGGGAAACCGATGAAACCATCGAGACGACCTTTAACTGGGCCCTGTCCCTGCCGCTCGATGAACTCTCGTTTACCGTGCCGTACCCGCTCCCGGGCACACCCCTTTACGACCGGGTCGCGGTTGTGGAAAACGGGACCGACTGGAAGTATGAGAATGAAAACCGGGTGGTTTTTGCCTCCGAATTTGATGAAGCCGACCTGAAGGCACGTATCGATGCGGCGTATGCTGCCTTTGAAGCCCAACGGCAGAAGAAACCGGCCGGCGGGGCCCGACGGCCGTGATACCTCCCCTGCGGATAACGGACCGGCTCCGCCTGGTCCACTCCGATCGGCCCGGACAGGGCAAAACCCGCGGCATGGCAAAGGGGCCGCACCTCATGGATGGCCATACCGTGTTTGCCGGTGAAGCGGCCGGTTTCGGACTGCCGGTATTCAAAACCTCCCGCAGTACCGTCTTTCCGTCCTTGCACGCCATCGGGTGCCCGGAAAAAGACCACGTCGAGATCGTCTATGACCTCAACCGGGTGCTCTCGTGGCACTGCCTGGGGAAACGGGCCCCGGCAGGCGTCTCCGATGCGTTCGAGAAAATCGCGGATGTGTACATGAAGGGGCCGGCTTTCCAGCAGGCGCTTCTATCGTTCCGGAATCGGTTGTTTTCGATACTCCGGATCGAAAGCCGCATGGCGGCCGACCGCAGCCGGGGCCTTTGCCGGGTGTCGTTCCGGACCGCATCGGAGCGCCTGCTGATCCGGGTAAACGGTGAACAACTCACCAACCCGGGCCGGTTGATCCTGTTGAACGAAGTACCGGGAACCGTCTTTTCCCGGCTGCGGATCGACGGCCGCACGCTTCGGGACCGGGAGATCCCCGCCTGGGTTTCTTGTCCTTTTTCCGCCTGTTTTGAAAACCCGAACGCCGGTATCGGCTTTTCGGTGGGAATTGCTGAAACCGAGGCGCCCGGCAATTTTTTGCTGACGGCCGGCCGGGAGATCGGCCCGGGGCTCGACTGGGCCGGGTTTGCCCTCAGCACGGGCCGGCGATCGTTTGCCTGCCACGTGCGCTTCACGAGCTGCTGATGCAGCTTACGCTGCCTGAATCGGATTTATCCTGACCCTTTTGGTTATCCTGATCATTTTCGTGTAAACCATGAGGTCTGCGGCCGCACCGATCACCCCATGTCGATGTTTTTCAGGGCTGAAGTGACGCCGGTTGAAGATTTCGGGATCACGCTCATTTTCCCGTTTGTTTCAAGCACCACGAACTCGATCTCATCAATTGCGGCAATCCCCTGGCTCCGGACAACTTGCAGGATTTCCTCCCGGCGCACCCGTTTCGCCTTCATCGCCGACTCGAGAAACCGCCCCTCGTGAAACAGGAGGCGGGGTTCCGATTTGATGGCCTTTCCGGACCATTCGATGCGGGTTGAAATCCGGGCGACGATAAGTTGCAGAAGAATTAAAATAAAAAGGGCGAGCACGCCGTCTGCCAATCCGATACTCGTGTTCAGGATGGTTGTGGCGAGGGTGGAGCCGAGCGCCACGGTGACGACGAAATCGAACGCATTCAACTGGGCCAGGGTCCGCTTTCCGGAAATCCGCAGTATGGCCACAAGGGCGATATAGGCCAGCGGTCCGACGATTGCGATCCTGAGCAGGGTCTGCCAGCTGCTGAAGAGCATGTTGATCCATCCTTTTTCTTCACCGGAGGAAATGATGACGAGCACGGGCACAATCCTGCAAGCAAGATTGTGTTAGCCGGCCTTATGCCAGTTTTGTCTTTCACCTTCGGGATTCACTGACCGGCAGAGACAAAAAGATTTCGATGGGTTTTCAACCCGACAGGGGCGATTCGTGAATCGCCCCTACGAAGAACCATTGTGCATCGGCGTAACGTGACGGATATTTGGGAAAATGTAGGGGCGATTCACGAATCGCCCTTTCCCTCAGCCATACAACGCCGAAGGCCTTTTCGCCCCTGCAGGCCGGTTGGAATTGATGCTCTTCCGGGCGCAGGGGCGAAAACTCCAATATTACTTGTCCATTTGCTGATCCTGCTGCTTCATTTGCTGATCCTGCTGTTCCGGTTCCGTACCATAATATCCGCGCTGCTGTTGCTGCTGTTGATCCCGCTGAATCTGGGTTTCCTGACCCTGGGCGCTGACGGAACTGGCGAAAAGGATGACCTGGTTGCCGATCCTGACAAGATTTCCCTCTATTTCGACCTGTTCCCCCTGTTTTATTTCCATGTTCAGCTGGTCTGTGGGGCCGAGGTCTGCGATGACCTGTTCCCCCTCTTGCAATTCAATCAGCGCGACTTTGAACTGCTGATCCTGCCCGCTCAGATCGACGTTCTTTTCGCTAAGGACCGTCCCCTTGATCTGTTTCTTTTCTTTCATGGCGGCCATGTCGGTCTTGCGGGTCCGCTGTGCGATTTCCCCCTGCTCGATATCCATGGTCTGATCATCGGTCTGATCATCGGCCGTAACCTGGCTGACGAGAAGAACCGGCATGTTGCTGACGCGGACCATTTTTCCCTGGAGGTCCAGCTGTTTTCCCTCTTTGATGTTTACCTTCCCGAGGGCATCTGCATTTCCCAGGTCGGCAATGATCCGTTTATTCTGTGCGGTCTGGAGAAGGACCACCTGATTTTTCTGATCCTTGCCCTTGATGTCCACGGTTTTTTCCTTGAGGATCTTGCCGGATATCTGCATCTGGTCCTGCTGACTCAGCATCTGTGTTTTCTCATCCTGAAACTTTTTCTGAATGTTTTCCTGCTCTTGTTGCTGCTGGGCTATTGCCGGTATGGCAATCATCAGGGACATAAGAATAATTCCTGCTATTTTAAAAGCGTAGCGTTTCATAGGTTTTCACTCCTGCTATTTATTTTTTTGTACAAATTGACTGCGACTTAAATCACGATAAGATCGTTTTTTCGATTTTTTCAGTTAGAAGTCCCAGAAACCCTCATCTCCGGCATCATCGTAGGTGTCGAAATACCAGTCATTATCGTCCCAGGTGTCATCATGATACCCGTCGTAGTAATCGTTATCGTACCAACTCCAGTCGTCTTCATCTCCATAGTATCCGAAAACATCATCACTGATTTCTTCCTCGTTACTATAGGTATCATACCACCAGTCATTGGAGTAGTCTTCGTCGTAGGCACCGGTATAATCATCCCCGATCTCGAATATTCCCTCGCTTTCCTCGGCGAATACCGTGGCGGGAACCGTGCTGATGATGAGAAATCCCGCGATCAGGGCCATGAGCATCATAATCCATCTGTTGTTCTTCATGATTGATCTCCTTTTCTTTTTTTTTATCTTTGGTTACGGTCCGGGAAACAGCGGATACAGATCCATCGTTTCCCGGAATTTCCCAACCTGCCCAAAGGGTCTGGCGGATTGGTTGTGCTCGCTTTCCTTAAAATTGTATTGGTGGCGAGTAATTTGGCTATACGTGAAATCCGGTAAATGAATTCGGATTGATCAGTAAAGAATGCCTTCATGAGGAGGGTCTTGGTAAATAGTGCCTGAACGGAAATTGTCTTTTCCGCCAATTCTCCTTGCTGTTAAAAAAAGCGCAATAGGGGACCCGGCTGGTCTCCTTTTCTGCTTAAAAATAAAATATGGTTATCCGGTTCGCTCCAGTGAAGGGCAATCCTAAACTTTTTGCTGCCAAAAAGATCGAATATCCTCTCGCAGAGGACGCCGGGAGCGCAGAGGGACTCTCCGCGTTCTCAGCGGCTCTGCGAGAGAAATCATTAAGTGGAGTTTTCCGGATAACCAGAAAATAAAATTAATGTTTCCGGGAAAAAAGATAATCCGGGATATATCCCCGCAGGACCGCTATGCGGGTGGTATTCCAGTTGAGCGAAAAGGATAGTGCTGTTTTTGGATTATTGGAAAACTTCGGTTGTATTTTTTAAGTTCACAATTCACATTGGGGATTCGTTGGCTGGCAAAGACAAAAAGGATTTCGATGAGGCACAAATCAATGAACCGGTTTTCCATAGACCATACCTGGAACGGCCTGGCCATAGACTTGAGCGAACGGGCGACAGTGGATTTCGTTGTCAGTCCCGATGCGTTGATTGTAGGGGTGGACGCCCCGTTTCATGGAGACCGGGCGCCGGCCCTGCCGACCGGGTCCACCGACGGATTGTGGGATTACGAAGTAGTGGAGTTGTTCCTGCTCGGGGTGGAGGATGCGTACCTGGAAATTGAACTCGGCCCCCACGGCCACTACCTGGTCCTCCAACTCAAGGGGGAGCGCCGGGTCATAAAAAAGGGGCTGCCGATTGCCTATGCATCTGAAATTGACGGCCGGCGCTGGCGTGGGAGCGCTGAAATCCCGCTGGCCTATCTGCCGCCGGGGGTCGACCGGGGCAATGCGTTTGCCATCCATGGCGAGGGCAAAAACCGCCGCTACCTTGCGGCGTTTCCCACCGGCGGCGAGACCCCGGATTTTCATAAACTGGGCGCCTTTGCGCCGATCCGGATAGACACCCGGATGTTGCCATAATAATTACGCTTCGGGGCGGGTTCGAAAAATCGCTTGCGCGCATTGATTCGCACGTTGCTGTTGAAATCGGCAGTTTGAAAAGGAATCAACTCCGCTCCCGATTCTGCATGTCCCAGGTCAGCCAGAAACCTGACGCTAACAACAGGATTCCGCCGTAGATGAGGCTTGTGGAGGGGATTTCATTAAATACCAGGTAGCCGAAAGCAGCGGCGATGACTGGCGAGACGATGATATCCACCAGAGAGTACGCATTGGCTGAGATATTCTGCAGCACCAGCGAGATGAACAGATAGGCCACGCCGGTCGAAAAGACGCCCAGGCACATCACCCATAAAATGATGGGCAGTTTGAGACCTATGGCAGGGTAGCTTTTCATCAGAAATATTTCTCCCGGCCCGAAAATCAACAGGGCCGGTGAGAGCAGAAGGGTGGCGACTCCCATGTACCAGACCACCATGCTGGGGGACTCATCGCGCCCCTCATACCTCATGTAAGTGACCATGGCCGCATAGGTCAGGCCGGAGCACAGGGCGATGGCATTGCCCAAGTAGGCCGTGCCTCTTAACGGTTTGGCGATAAGAATGCCGACCAGGGCGATGATGAAAATGAGGATATGGGTTTTTTTCGCTTTTTCTTTGAGGAAAAACCATGAGAAGATAAAGACGAAAAAAGGGGCCACGCTCCAGAAAATCACCACGTTGGCAATGGGTGCCAATGTCATGGCGATATTGAACAGGCTGATCTGCAGGGCAATGAACAGACCGATAAAGAACAACGGCTTGATGTCATCCCGGTCCATCTCCCAGAAATCGCGCTTGATGAAGGGAACGGTCGCCAGCAGGAACAAAAATGCAAACCCGACCCGGTAGCAGTTCAGTGTAAAGACCGGTATGGCATCTCCCGCCAGTTTGACAAATACGCCGATGGTGGCCTCTGCCAGGGTGATTGACGCCAGGTAGAACAGATTCTTCATAACCGCTTTCCTCCCGTGGGTCGACAAACGTGCAAACGTGCTCAGTAATTGAGAAAATTGACTTTCGATCCTGAACTATCAGGAATCGGAAAACGCGTAAAGTTTGTTTTTCGTGCAATACAATCCCATTTTGTTGGAAGAGGACAAATCAAACGTGTGAAACGTTGTGGTTCTGAGCAAGGGAAGGAAGCATCTCCCCCATAATCAGCCGCAACGAAGCCGACGGAGAAGTCTAATGAGTGACAAGCAGCGAATGCCTTGGCAATGACAAGTATAGTGGAAATTGCTGTAAATTGGATGCAAACCCATTCCAGTATCCTGTGGCTGGCAGGGGTTTCGTCCATTCTCATTTTTCTTGCGACGCTCATCGGATTGCCCCTGCTCATCATCAAACTGCCGGAAAACTATCTCCTGGACCGAAGGGCCTATTCACTCCGGAAATACGTCATCGGCACTCCCTTCGATATCCCCTACCAGATCGCGAAAAATCTCCTGGGCGGACTGCTGGTCGTCTGCGGCCTGGCCATGCTGGTCCTGCCGGGGCAGGGCTTGCTTACGATTTTCAGCGGTCTGCTGCTCCTCAAATTTCCGGGCAAACAGAAAGTCATCCACGCTATTTTACGCTGGAAAAGCGTTCTGAAAACCGCCAACTGGATTCGCCGCAAGGCTCACAAGCCGCCGCTCAGGTGGCCGGGATAGCGATGGGTGCAACGTGTTGCATGCCTGAAATCGTGAAAGCAATTTCTTATCTCTTTATCTCTTCTTCGCCTCGTTTGTCCGTTCGGGCGTTTTTTCCTGCGCGTGACTCCCGCTGCATAAGCGTATTCACCAGCTTTCCCATGTGGCGGTTCATATCGACCAGATTCCGGTTGATCTGTTCCAACCGCTGCCCCTGCAGGTGTCGTTCCTCTGCCTGCTTTCTGTCCCCTCTCCGGCGGAAGATCTTCCATATCTCTACCGTGATAAAGGCGGCGGTGCCGAAAACCGCACCTTTATCTGCATGCGTGGCTTGATATTTTATGCACTTTGTATTACATTAATGCATAAAAAAGGAGGGTGCCATTATGCGCACAACCATTGATCTGCCGGAGGATCTGCTAAAAGAAGCGATGAATCGTACCGGCATCAAGACAAAAACTCAGGTCATCAGCACCGCTCTTGAAGAGATGATCCGCAGATCGAAGCTTTCGGAGTTGAAAAAATTCAAAGGGAAAGTCGATCTGGAGATTGATCTGGACCACATCAGAGGCCGCCAATGCCGATATTAGTGGATACATCCGTCTGGGTCGATTATTTCAGGGGCGGTGGAAAAGCCGAAATTGTCGATCAACTCATCGATGAAAACCGAGTTGTCACAAATGACCTGATACTGGCGGAGCTGGTGCCGTTTTTGAAAATCCGGAAGCAAGATGAAATTATTGATTTGTTATCGGGTATAAACAAACTAAATCTGATTATTAATTGGGACCGAATCATCGAGTACCAGTTCGAATGCCTGAAAAACGGGATAAATGGTGTCGGTATCCCTGACCTCATTATCGCCGGGAACGCCAAGGATAATAACTGTACCATCTATTCCCTGGATAATCATTTCAGATGGATAAAAGATGTCCTCGGCTTCATGATTCTGGAGCTGTGATAGCCTTTCGTATGTCTCCCGGTTTACACAATATGGCCGGCAGCATGTAGAGTAGTTGTCACAATATGAAGATATTGCACCATTAACAGTTGCATTGCAAGATCACTCAGAGTCTGATTTTGATGCTGTTTGAAAGACATTTGAGCCGAAAAGGAGATAGTGGTATGGACATGGAAAAGAAAACGTTTCGTTCAGGGCCGTACAAGGATTTTTTCGCCCAGGGCGTGCAGGCCGGCAACGTCCTGTACCTTGCCGGGCAGGTAGGCATGGATGGTTCCGGGGCCGTTTCGAAGGATATCGTCAAACAAGCTGACCAGGCGTACCGGAACATACGGGAGGTTTTAAAGGAATTCGGGGCGACCATGGACAATGTTGTCGATGAAACCTGGTTTGTCACCGATATTTCGGAAATCATGGCCAATGCGGAACCGATATTCAGTGCGCGGGCGGCGTGCTACGGCGGCGTTCCTGAAGTCAGTCAGACGCTCGTCCAGGTATCCGGCCTGGTGATGCCCGAACTGAAGATCGAGATCAAATGCATTGCCCATTTATGATGGCGTCGTTAAGCCCTTTCATCTTTCCTGTTTAGAATACAGGTGCGCCAATGATAAGACAATGCGGTTTGGCGAAAGCAGTCGGTCTTCTTGCCGGTATATTGTTTCTTTTTGTTATGGCTGCAGACACGGGGGCGGGCGGCAGTCAGGAATGGGTCATTTTCAATCCGGGCGACCAGGCAGATGTGCCGGCGGGAGAGCCTTTTTCCAGATGGGCCGGGGAGATGGGGTGGCAAAGCCCCCTCGGCGATCCCCGGTATTTTTTTGTCGAAAACGGAAAACTCCATATGGTCAGCAAGCCCGGACCGATCTATGACAGCCGGTTCTGGCTGGCCGTCTGGGACCGGGAAAAGTTGAAGGACCAGATTGAAAACAAGGTCCTGGTCCGCATCTCTCCGGAAGAGTTTCGTATCGATCCTGATGAATACCCGGTTATCGGTTTTACCATGACCCCGGTGACACTCCCACCGCCGGAAGCGGATCTGCGGGAATCCGACAAAAATGATGCCGCGTTTTATCTGGTGGTTTCGTTCGATACTGAAAAGAAGGACTTTGGCGGCTTTGAGCTGCCGGAAAGCATCGCATATGTCTGGGCCAACCGCAAGTGGTCGCAGCCGGTTGCCGGTGATCCCGACTATGAGGCGTTCATGCGCTACATTCCCATCGGGTACGGAAGGGATAAACTGGGGCAGAAATTGACCGTCACCCGGAAAATCCGGGAAGATTTTCAAATGGCCTATCCCGGCCGAAAAACCGTTCCGGATATTATCGGCATCGCCCTGATGATCGATTCGAATACCCTGGGCGGCACGGCGGAGTCGACATTGTCGCGCATCTGGTTTGAATCGAAGTGATCTCTCTGCCTGCCTGCTGGGTATGTATCGCCAGTGCAGGGCGCTGTAATCGTAGGTCGGGATTCACATCCCGACATGGTTTAAGTCCTTCTGATTTTGCTGTGGCGGACAAAACGGGGGTGGCAACGGCCGTTTCTGTGAAGTTGAACACGCCGGACAAGGAGATGAGGTATGTCGGCTGGAATAGGATTAGAAAAGTAAATGGGGCTTTCGCTCCATTTACTTTTCTAAATCCTTTTTTGATCGTTACTGTCCGAGCATTTTCTCTCTCACGTCCGGAACCTCGGTTTCTTCGCCGAGCCAGATACCGAAAACCGCCTCTTTAAAATCTTTGCCTTCGATCTGTTCGGCAAGGCTCCCGTTTTTAAAAATCGTCAGTCCGCTTTTCGGCATATAAACGATCTCATGGACGTCGTTCTTGCTGGCGCCCTTTTCAAATATTGAATTGAATCGATCAATTTTGTCCTGAAAGGTCGCCTGGTTGCCGTTCGTCGAATGGGAAAACCCGCTGTTCCATCCATCAATCAGTTTATTGGCCGGAACATCGCGCAGCCAGTGCATTCGGATCGCCATCGGTTCATCCGCCTGGATAATGCGCTGTGGATCACTCTGCCCGTTCGGCAGAAGGTAAAGCCCGCCGTCATACACCTTGAAAAAGTACTTGGTTCTGATCCCGTGGCCGTTGAGCTGCAGTGACTGGTCACCAATTTTCAGCCCGCCCGGCATTTCAGCCGCTGCCAGAGATACCATCATGAGTACGGTAAATACTGCAATGGTGAGTTTGCGTAACATGGAGCCCTCCTTTTTAGGTGAATGAATGGTAAGCTGCTTCTTTTTGCAAGGTATTGCCTGTTTCACGGTCAAAATCTTTTACAAATGCATCGGGGTCCTTCCGCATTGAGCGGGTTTCCCCGGCCGGATAAAAAAAGAGAAAGCCGGATTGCATTATGGATTGCAACCCGGCTTTCTCATCTGAATGGAATCGTAATTTACAACAGAGAGTTTGAGATCCGTGGCTTTCCGTCCCTGTCTCGCGGCAGGTTTGGCAGTTACATTTTTCTTTGAAAAATAGTTCGAAAAACCAATTCGAAAGAAAGGTGAAACGTCGAATCTTTTGCTAAAGACGCTTAACCCGTGCCCGGCTTGTTTCCAGCAACACAAGAGATGCACTCGTCTAAAATAAATTGTATTCATGAAGACAAGCGTGTCAAAAAAAAAGGTAGTTTTTTATTTTCTGGTTATCCGGTTCGCTCCAGTGATGGGCAATCCTAAACTTTTTGGCGTCAAAGGGATCGAATATCCTCTCGCAGAGGGCGCTGGGAGCGCAGAGGAACTCTCCCGCGTCCTCGGCGGCTCTGCGAGAGAAATCATTAACTGGAGTTTTCCGGATAACCAGATTTTACTTTTTTAAAAAAGATCAGTGCTTTAAGACGATTGGTTTGTACTCACAGGCGATTTTCTCGGGCTTTGGGGAAAACCATAAGGCGATTTGTTTGCGTACCATATTGAGGCTCTTTTTTTTGACTTTTTTTTTAAAAAAAAATGATATCAATCCGTAAACGATGAGTAATAGGAAATGAAGCTGACCCTCATAAGTTTTTTTTAACTTAGCCGTATTTTAATGTTCGGGATTTTCTTTTTGAAAGTATCTTATTTTTTTGTGAATTGATTTCAGGTAGCCATCATGACGGAAGAAATGAAATGCGAAGCGCCGGAAGGGACAGAAACATTTGAAAAGCAGTCAAAGCGCATGTCGGCGGAAGAAAAAAAGGCGATGGAGCAGGCGCTGCGGGAGAGTGAAGAAACCTATCGGTTTCTGATCGAAGAATCGAACGATATTATCTGGAAGTTTGATCTCTCGACCATGAGTTACACCTATGGTTCGAATTCCCTCGAACGCATCCTTGGATATCCGCCGGAGATGGCTACGGGTTTTACCCTGGACGATATTTTCACGCCTGAGACGAAAAAAGAGGTGCTGACGACTTTTGGCAATGTTGTGGCCGGTAGAGCAGGTTCAAACCGGGTTCTCTTAGAAGCGGAGCACCGCCATCGGAATGGCCACTATGTCTGGATGGAAATCAATGCGGTTCTGCACAAAGACAGCATGAATCAGCCCGCCGCCTTCACTGGGGTCTCGCGCGATATCTCCGATCGCAAGCGGGCGGAAGCAGAAAGCGAAACGCTTCATGCGCAACTTCGCCGTGCCCAGAAAATGCAGGCACTGGGCACCCTGACCGGCGGTGTCGCCCATGATTTCAACAATATTTTGAGCATCATCATGGGGTACACGGAACTTGTTCAGGATGAAGTCCCCGAAGGAACACCGATTCGGAACTGGTTGAATGAAATCAGGTCGGCAAGCCTGCGGGCCAGGGATGTCGTCCGTCACCTTCTGACGTTCAGCAGGAGGGGAGAAGAGATGCAAGCCGTCACGGATATCTGCCTGATCATCAAAGAAGCAATGAGAATGATGCATTCCACCCTGCCGTCATCCGTCGAGATCCGGGAATGCATTACCGGCAGCCGGCAGCTGATAATGGCGGATTCGACCCAGATCCACCAGGTGATTGTCAATCTGTGTAAAAATGCATCCGATGCCATGGCTGAAAAAGGCGGGGTCCTGTCGGTACTTCTGGAGCGCGTTTCATTATCCGAAGGGGAGATGGCCTTCGACCCGGATCTTTCGCCGGGTGATTTTGTGAAACTGACCGTGCAGGATACCGGCCACGGGATACCCTCCGAACACCTGGAACGTATTTTTGATCCGTATTTCACCACCAGGGATGTCGATAAGGGAACAGGCCTGGGGCTTTCGGTGGTTCTGGGCATCGTCAAGGGGCATGGGGGTGCGATCCGAGTTGTCAGTGAAGTCGACCGGGGTACGACGTTTGAGGTTTTTTTCCCGGTTGCCGGCGAAGTCCCGAATCAATATCGAGCCGCAACAGAGAATGAACTGCCCCGGGGATCTGAACGCATTCTTTTCATCGATGATGAAGAGTCGGTGGTCCGGATAAACCGGCTGCGCCTGGAAAAGCTCGGATACCATGTGACCGGCATAACCGCTCCGGATAACGCTCTGGAAGTGTTCCGGGCTGATCCGGATCAATTTGACCTGATCATCACCGATATGACGATGCCGAAAATGACCGGAGACGATCTGGCCCGGGGTATCCTTAAAATTCGTCCGGACATGAAAATTATCCTGTGCACCGGCTACAGCGAAAAAATTTCGAAAGATTCCATCAAAGCAGCGGGAATAGCGCGCTGCATCGAAAAACCGATTGAAATGCAGACCCTGGCCGGGTCTGTCAGGGCGGTACTCGACAGTTAAAATGCCGCTGGTTTTCAGCTCTACCGATAATTCGTAAAAAGCTGTTGTACATCGGCTCCCTCGGTGTTTTTGCAGGAAGGAACTTTTTATCAACTATGCACACCCCCCTGCCAAGCGGTGTTGAAGCGTCAAAAAAGTGCCACTCCCCCCTCGAGGGGGGAATAAACGCATATTCGCAATTCGAAAGAGGTCTTTGAGGGGGGTGTCAACCCTGTTGAATAAACCAGTTCCTTGGAAGCAAAACTAACCACAGAGAACACAGCGCGGCCACTGGCCGCAACCAAACTATATCAAACCACTAAGACGCTGCGAACAGCGGTTTGATATACATGAAGAACATGAAGGTTTAAAATTAAAAGATCCCTTCATGGACCTTCATGGACCTTCATGTACTTCATGTAAAAAAAAAATTGTTCAAAAAACAAGAAACTCGGAGTTAGTAACACAGCGCGGCAATTGGCCGCGCTGTGCCCCTTGTGGTTTTATAAACGGTTTAAGCTGCTACAAATCAATTCAGCAATTTATCCGCGTGCATTGGACGGGCGCAGTTCTTCGCTGACGGTTGCACACACCGAATCGATGACGTCTTTGGCCGAAAGAGCGGTGCCGGGGTTTTGGGTCTCCGAAATTGCCGACCAGATCATCTTGTCGGCTTTTGTGTCATAAAGGTTCGTCTGCAGTTTTACGTATTTCTCTGTTATCTGTCTGGTCTTGTGGAATTTATTGAGAGCGCCGTAGGCGTTGCCGCCGGATTCGTATGCCCAGAGAATCGGGTTGTATTCCGGTACCAGCGTCTCTTTTTCACCAATTTCGAGAATCCGCGTGACCATCACGAAAGCGATTCCCTGCTTTTTTGCTTCTGCGAGAACCGTTTGGGTATCCAGATTTTCGGATTCCGGAATCAAGGCGGTGCTTTTAACCGTTTCGAAGCCTTTTTGTCCGAGTTCCTTCGCCAGGGTTTCTTCGAACAGGGCACGGTTTTCCTGGCGATCGGCTACGCCCACGATCAGAAGTTTTTCCATGGAAGGCTGCGGGGAACCCATATCCGTCCATGTCGATACCATTCCGGTGCTGGTGCAGGACGTCAGTGTGAGCACTGCCAGGCAGAGGAATGCACAGGGTATGTATTTTTTGTTCGAATTCATTTTTTACTCCTTTAAAATTGTGGCTTGTTGATTTTCAAAACTGTGAGTCGATCTTTACGGAAATACAATGCCAGAAACATGCCAGAATTGATTTGTCATTTGTTTCAGGCATATGAAATAAAAATGCGGGCGATTAGCCGTATTTGATTAAAATCGTTTGCCGTATATGGATAATTAGGGCAAAATTGACCATATATGAATAATTTGAAAGGCGGGCACTGAAATGAATGTCGATCCGAACGAATTTTTCCGGCAGGCAACTGTTCGTATCTGCAGCAGCCTGGACACCGAAATCGCGTTGAAACGGATGCAGCAGTATGTAAACCGCATCATTCCGGCGCAATTCATTTCCCTGATCATTTTTGATCCCGCAAAAAATGTATTTCACAGTGTCGCCGGCAGTATTGCCGAAACCGCCCAGGGCACGAAAAAAGCGTTTTCACTGCCGCCGGACAGGGAATTTCGGGCACGGTGGGTGAAGCGGCACCTGGAATTCGAGAAATTCCAAGTCGTCAACGAGCTGGAACAGGATCGAGATCTGTTTGAATTGTTCCAGGTTCTTGGTCTGGATACCGATATCTCTTTTATTATGATCCGGCTGGAGCTTGAAGGCAATCGCCTCGGAGCCCTCTGGGTCTCCACCGGCGGCAGGAACCAGTACAACCGGCAGCAGGCGGACCTGCTCTATATCCTGCGCGAACCGATCGCCATCGCCATGTCCAATGCCCTCCGGCACCGTGAAGTGCTCGAGCGAAATGATGTGCTGCTCGATGATATCCGCTACCTTCACGATCAGTTGCATGAAAAATCCGGGGAGGCCATTATTGGCGCAGATCTGGGACTGAAACCGGTGATGCAGATGGTACACCAGGTGGCCGGGCTCGACAGCCCGGTTCTCATACTTGGTGAAACCGGGGTCGGCCAGGAAATGATCGCCGATGCCGTCCATTTTGGCTCCCATCGGAAAAACGGGCCGATGATCAAGGTCAATTGCGGGGCCATTCCCGAAAGCCTCATGGACAGCGAGTTGTTCGGTCATGAAAAAGGGGCGTTTACCGGGGCATCGGCGCAGAAAAGGGGCCGGTTCGAACGGGCCGACCGCGGCACCATTTTCCTGGATGAAATCGGTGAGCTCTTGCCCCAGGCACAGGTTCGGCTGCTGCGGGTACTACAGGAAAAAAAGATCGAACGGGTAGGGGGGACAAAAGAAATTCCGCTGGATGTGCGGATCATCTCCGCCACCCACCGGAATCTTGCGGACATGGTGGCAGAAGGTTCGTTCCGTGAGGATCTCTGGTTCCGGCTCAATGTGTTTCCGATCCGGATTCCCCCGCTGCGTGAACGCAAAGAAGACATCCCGGCGCTGACGGATTACTTTATCACCAGTAAATCACAGGAATTAAAACTAAAAGGGCGGCCCGAACTTCACCTGGGCGCTATCAATGAGCTCCTGTCCCATGATTGGCCCGGAAATGTCCGGGAGCTCCAGAACCTGATCGAACGCGCGCTGATCCAGTACCAGGGCGGACGCATCTCGTTTGCAAACCTGCTCGGGGGGCCGTCGTCATCTGGTAAACCCGAGGTGTTCCGCCATGATCCCGCCGGTATGCCGACACTCGATGAAGTGATGGCCGGACACATCCGGCACGTCCTGGAGCAGACCAACGGCAAGATCAGCGGTCCGGGCGGTGCGGCGGAAATCCTGGGGCTGCATTACAGCACCCTGCGCAACCGGATGATCAAACTGGGTTTTTCATTTGGGAAAGATAGTTATGTGGGGAAAACGTAAAGGTCAGGCCTGCCGCCAAATGCTTTGAACCCCAAAGGGCGTTTGAACCACGAAGGCACAAAGGACACAAAGAAAGGCAAATTTTTTGCCTTCTGCACTCGGTTTGCAATAAACTTGGCTGGATTCGTACAGGCCTGCACCGGAATGAAGAAATTTAAACTTTTAACGAAGCAATCAATTTAGCTGGAGCGAAGCGACATTCTATCTTCTTGGTTTCTGGCTTTTTTCTTCTGAATTCTGGCTTCTGGCTCCTGGATTCTGAACCTCTACTGATATTCGGAAGGGGATGCCTCCATATCCCTGCGTGTAATCGGGTAGGCGGATTTGCAATATTCACAGACGACTTCAATCATATCCTGCCCCGGAAGGAAAACGTCTTCATTGCTGGAATTTGCAAATTTTTTTAAATTATCGATCATCTGTTCCTTTGAGCATCCGCACCTGAACTCGACCGGTTTGCTGGCAAGAAATTTGAATCCGCATTTTTCTATCTCCCCGATCAGGACGTCTTTATCCGTTAGTGCCTTTTTCATGACCGCCTTCAGAGGACCTGCATAATGGGCAAACGTTTGATCGAGGTCTGACGGCTGCTCATTTTTGGTCAGGGGCAGCTGGTTGAGCATAAAACTCTGATCGCTGTCTTCGGAGATGAATATCCGGCTGTTTACCTGATACGACCTGGAGAGGACAAGGTTGATGATCTCGTTCATGTCGACACCTTCGAGCTCAATGATCGACTGGTACGGCATTTCGGTGCTGGGAAGGAATTTGAGCAGCCGCAGCTTGCCGGTGACGGTCTCCGGAGCGGTATCGAGTGCATCCGAATAGATCATTCCGCGCATCAGTCCCGTGGCGTTCATTTCGATTTTAAGCCGAAAATAAGGGGATTCCGAATCGATATACACACAGAAGTGTTCGCCCGCCTTCAAATACCCAAGCATGAGCTGGACGCTCAGGATGCTGGAGCGGAAAAGTTCGAACTCCCGCTGCTTCAGGTTCTGCGTTAACACCAGGTCATAAATCAGCTTCTGGCCTTCCAGAAAATACAGGGCAAATTTTTTGTCGCGGTCGATGAACGTATATAACTGACTGGTTTCTAATACTTCCATTTGGTTCCTTCTTGTCGTGACAATATTTTAAAGGGCATGCCTGTCGGTTCTGAACAAAATAAGGAAACAACGGCCTGAAAGCAACCCCGTCTTCGATTCCTCACACAAAGGGTGTCAGCAAGTCGAGGCCTTCCTGTGCCGAAGCATTTCTGTGGGCGAGCAGGGAACGGGCCACCAGCGGATTTGCCGCAAACGGGGGAAGGCCGAGTATCGGGACGCATTTTCGGCACAATTCCATTGGATCGGCAATGTGGTGTTGCGGATCGGCTTTCGTTACAGCTTCATGGATGGTTTTCAAAGACAGCATGCCGCCGCGTATCGCATCAACCGCATCCCGGCCATGGAGCGGGTCTGTCCACGCGGAATAAAGCGTAGTCAGATTTTTAATTTCCGCAAGGCGCACCAGTGATCCGGCCAGCGCGGCAACATCATCGTATATCGGCATGCCGCCGGGCTGCGGAATGACATCGCCGCAGAAAAGTATGCCGGTTTCATCATCGGCCAGCGAAATCGATCCGGATGAATGCCCGGGCGTGTGCAGCACCCGGAACCGGAGCCGATCGCCAAAGACTAACATCTCGCCGTCTTCCAGCAGGCGGTCCGCCTTGACCGGTCCCGAAACCAGACTGTCGAATCCGGGAACGGGTCGTTGCCGCCCCTGGAGCGCCGTATCTTCGATCCATGCCTGTTCGTTGCCGTGCGCCCATACCTGCGCCCCCGATTGCGCCTGGATCAAAGCGGCTGAACCGATATGGTCCGGGTGGGAATGCGTCAAGATGATCCTGTCGATATCCGAAATAGTTTTGCCGATCATCTGCAGGGCTGCGGCAATTATCTTTTCCGCCCCGGCCACGCCGGTGTCGATCAGATACAGCCGGTCGCCATCAACGGCATATGCGTAAACAAAACGCTCGACCAGTTTGCCGGGAGCGATTGGAATGGAAAAAGGGATCTTGATCGGGAGAATGTTCGCTGAGTTCATAACGGTTCCTTCGGGTAGTTTAATTTAAGTTTTTGGTTGAGTTAATAAGTTATGAATTTGTATGTCAAGAAAAAGAAGATTCGATCTTTGTAGATTTCCTAACTGTTGCATTTTTGTTGGCAATATGTATTTATCGATCCATCTAACTGTTGCCGGTGCCGAAGTTCAAGCGGCCGCATCGGTAACCGCCAAAAGAACGGTTCGTATTTCTTAACATGGAAAATTAATGGGGGGCAGAAATGCAGAAAGACAAGCTGAAGGAAGCGGCAACGGAACATGTTTCGGTTATTTTGCAAACAGTCATCCAGGTGATTACGAATCCCGCAGGTTTTTTCCGCGCAATGCCAAAAACCGGGGGCTTCCTGCAGCCTCTTATATTCATGGTGGCCATGGGAGTCGTCGGCGGAGTCATTCAAGCCGTGCTCTCCCTGATCGGCCTCTCGCCGCAAGGTGCTGTTTCGGGGTTGGTCGCAATACTCCTGATGCCGATTCTGGTGGCAATATTCGGTTTCATAGGCGCCGCCATCCTGTTTGTCATATGGAAAATGATGGGTTCCCAAAATTCATTTGAGACTGCCTACAGGGGCATGGCTTACAGCTGTCTCTTATACACATCTGACGCTGCC